>CALJKZ010000271.1 GCA_937983085.1 uncultured Gemmatimonadales bacterium | reverse complement strand
GGCTTCACCCTACCCATTCACGCGGGAAGCCGGCAGTACGCCCGACGCGACGAAGCCGCCTCCATGGAGCGTGTGGCCGAAGCCGAGCTGGCCGCTCGGCAGGCCGAGGTGGATGCGCGGATCGGTGAGCTGCTCGCGCAGCTCGAGCGGGATCGTGCCCTCGCCGAGCTGTTCGGAAGCGAGGTGATCCCTGAAGCGAGGGCCAACGTCGAGTCGGCTCTCTCCTCGTATCGCGTCGGAGGCGTCGACTTCATGACGCTCGTCGACGCCCAGATGAGCCTGAACCGATACGAGGGCGAGCTCTACGCCGCCCTGGCGGGCTACGGCCGGACCCTCGCCGCGCTCGAGTCGGCGGTCGGACGACCGCTGCCCCGTAACGGCCCGGTTCTCACGGAGGAACGATGAGCACGCGCAACCAGATCATCCTCTCGGCGGGCATCGTCCTGGCGGCTGCAGTCGTGGTCGTCTTCCTGAACCGCTCCGGTGAAGCCGCCCCTGGTCAGGCGGAGGCGGAAGGCCACGACCACGCGAGCATGGCCTCCTCGGGCGGGGAACGCCAACCGGTCGTTCTGAGCCGAGAGGCTTCCGAGCTCATCGGCGTTACCTTCGCCGCGGTGGAACTCGGCGAACTCCCGGCCACGGTACGGGCCGTCGGCACGGTCGACTATGATGAGACGCGACTAGCGGCGGTCACGCCCAAGATCTCGGGGTGGGTCGAGGAGCTCCATGTCGACTTCACGGGAGCGCCGGTTCGTGCCGGCCAGCCACTCATGGACGTCTACAGCCCTGACCTGGTGACGGCGCAGGAGGAGCTGATCCTCGCCACGCGGCTGGTTCGCGACGCGCGTCCCGGGCGGGCGCTCGACAACGCGCACGAGCTGCTCGCGTCCGCCCGCCGCCGTCTTTCCTACTGGGACATCTCTGAAGAGGAGATTCGCCGGATCGAAGGGAGCGGAGTGCCGTCGAAGACGCTGACGCTGCATTCTCCGGCCGCCGGGGTCATCGTGGAGAAGCAGGTGGTCGAAGGAGACCGCGTGGGGCCCGGCATGACCGTCTACCGGATCGCCGACCTCTCGCGCGTCTGGGTGGAGGCCGAGGTCGTCGAGAAGGACCTTGCGCTGGGGGCAGAGCGGCAGGGTGCATCGGTATCGTTCGAGGCCTATCCCGGCCGCGAGTTCACCGCCACGGTGACCTACGTCCATCCGACCGTGTCCGTGCAGTCGAGGACGGCCCGCGTGCGCCTCGAGCTCCCGAACGAAGACGGCGCGCTCAAGCCCGGCATGTACGCCGCCATCGAGCTGACCGGCGCGTCGGCTCCCCCGACGCTGCTGGTGCCTAGCAGCGCCGTGATCGCCACCGGCGAGCGGAGCCTCGTCTTCGTGCAGGGGGAGGGTGGGGCGCTCCAGCCGCGTGAGGTGGAGACGGGCCGGACGGAGGGCCGCGTGGTCCAAATTCTCGCGGGCCTGCATGAGGGCGAACGGGTCGTTTCCTCCGCCGCATTCCTCGTCGACGCCGAGTCCAACCTGGGCACGATGACGGAGCCGGACGCCGGGGGAGCCAACGTGCCGGTCGACGGGAGCGTAGATCACAGTGGTCACGTCATGCCCCTCGACACGGCACGCTGAGGGAGAGTCCAATGCTCGAGCGAATCATCGAGGCGTCCATCCGATCGAAGCTCCTCGTCCTGATTCTGGGACTCTTCGTCGCGGGCGCCGGCGTCTACGCCATGCGCAACCCGCCCCTGGAAGCCCTCCCCGACCTTTCGGACGTTCAGGTCATCGTCCGCACCGACTTCCAGGGGCAGGCGCCCCAGATCGTCGAAGACCAGGTCACCTACCCGGTGGCGTCGGAGATGCTCAAGGTGCCCGGCGCCCGGACCGTACGCGGCTACTCCTTCTTCGGGACGTCGTTCGTCTACGTGATCTTCGACGACGGGACCGACCTGTACTGGGCCCGGAGCCGGGTCCTCGAGTACCTCTCGGCCATCCGGGGCCGCCTGCCCGAGGAGGCACAGCCTGCCCTGGGACCCGACGCGACGGGATTGGGCTGGGTCTATCAGTACGTGCTGCTCGACACCACGGGCACACGCTCCCTCGCCGAACTCCGATCCTACCAAGACTGGTATCTCCGCTACCAGTTGACGGCAGTGCCTGGGGTGAGCGAGGTGGCCACGGTCGGGGGATACGAGCAGGTGTACGAAGTCACCGTGGACCCTATCAAGCTCCGGGGCTACGGGATTCCCGTGACGAGCGTCATGGAGGCGATCCGGACGTCCAATGAGGACGTGGGTGCCATGGTCCTGGAAATGGCCGAGCGGGAATACATGATCCGGGGGCTCGGCTACCTCCAGGGCCTCGAGGACATCGAGGCCGTCGTGGTCAGCGCCACCGATCACGGGACGCCGGTGCGGGTCCAGGACGTGGCCACCGTGCGCCTCGCGCCGGATGTCCGCAGGGGTGTCGCCGACCTGAACGGGGAGGGGGATGTGGTCGGCGGGATCGTCGTCATGCGGTACGGCGAGAATGCCCTGGCCACTATCGATCGCGTGAAGGACAAGCTCGCCGAGATCGAGCCGGGCTTTCCCCAGGGCCTCGTCGTCCGCCCCGTCTACGACCGCTCGGAGCTGATCCACCAGGCCATCGACACCCTCGGGGAGAAGCTCATCGAGGAGTCGCTCGTCGTTGCTCTGGTTACCGTGCTCTTCCTTTTCCACGTGCGCAGCGCCCTCGTGGCGATCCTCACGCTGCCCCTCGGCATCCTCATGGCCTTCATCGCCATGCGGGTGTTGGGGCTGGGAGCGGACATCATGAGCCTCGGAGGCATCGCCATCGCCATCGGCGCGATGATCGACGCCGCCATCGTCATGGTCGAGAACATGCACAAGCACCTCGAGCGCGCCATCGATGCCAAACGTGCACGAGCCGCGGAGCTGGGCGTCGAGCTGCCGGGTGACCCGGGAGGCGAGCATCTGCATACCCGGGTGCTGACGAGCAAGGAGCGGTGGCAGGTCGTCCTGGAACCCTCACGCGAGTTCGGGCCCGCCCTCTTCTTCTCTCTCCTCATCATCACCGTCTCGTTCCTTCCGGTCTTCAGCCTCGAAGCCCAGGAGGGGCGGTTGTTCAAGCCGCTGGCCTGGACCAAGACGCTGGCAATGGCGAGCGCGAGCCTGCTGTCCGTGACGATGGTGCCGGTGACGATGGGTCTGTTCATCCGAGGGCGGATCCACCGCGAGCACGCCAACCCGGTGAACCGGTTCCTCGTCGCCGTCTACAAGCCGGTGCTCGAGCGCGTGCTCGCCTACCGCTGGCCCGTGATCGCCGGCGCCGTGGCCGTTCTGCTTCTGACCCTGCTCCCCA
>CALJKZ010000270.1 GCA_937983085.1 uncultured Gemmatimonadales bacterium | reverse complement strand
CAGTGGGAAGAAACAGTCCGCTCCACGACAGAAGGAGGGAGAGCCGGCGCGCCGACGGGAGAGCCCGGACCCGCCGCGTTCATCGTGTCGCTGTCCGGAGGGGGGCTTGCCGGTGGTATCGCCGAAGCGCTCGCGCAGGCGTCCCCAGACCTCGGCGGCCCGCGCTGTCTGGCCGTCTCGGCCGAGAACGCCGCCGTCATGCTCGCCAGCTTGGAGGCCGGCCGACCCGTGGAGCTACCGGAGGAGGAGACGCTGGCCAATGCCCTGGCGGGAGGGATCGGGCTGGAGAACGAGTACTCCTTCGACCTCGTCCGCCGACGGGTTCACATGCACGCGACGGTGACGGAGGCCGAGATTGCCGACGCCATGCGGTATGCGGCTCGGAGGCTCAGGCTCGTCGTCGAGGGCGGCGGTGCCGTCGCCCTGGCCTCCCTTCTTTCCGGAGCGTGGAGTGACGAGGCGCTGCCTCCCGGCCCGCTCATCGTGGTCCTCAGCGGCGGGAACGTAGATTCCAGGGCGTTGGCCCGAGTGCTGGCGACGTAAGGGTCAGCCTCTCGGGCAAGGATCTGAACGGTCTCTAGACTCGGAACCCCGGCGAGCCGGTCAGTTCACGCGAACGACGATGATCCGCCCGTTCCTGGCGCCGAAGACCTGAACCTGTGCGCCCTGTCCTTCGCCTCCCGATGTGAAGTCGTGGAACCGGATCCCTGATGGGCCCATGGGGCAGAGGTCGCCTTCTTCCGGCGGCTGGTACACGAACGCCTCGATGGAGGGCTGACACGAGTACGTCGCTCGGGAAAAGCTTCGAGTCGGGTTGGCCTCGGCTCCCTCACCCGGGACGTTGGTCGTGACCGGCCAAGGATAGCGGTGCGGCGGCGCGACCTCGGGCGGGCTCGCGAAGATCGCGGCCGTGGAGTTCAGATTCCACGTGGTGAAGGCCAGGGAAGGGGGCGGGCCGACGTCGTGCAGAGCCGCAGCGACGGTCACGTCCTCGAAGAGTTGGCCGAAGCTCCGGCCCGTGACCGCCGCGTGAGCTGCCGGGCCCGACGGAGTCAGGGAGTCGGTCATCTCCCGGAAGAGAGCCGAGTCGGCCAGCGCCGTGGTGGCCCCACCGAATGCGTCGCCGAGGAAGCGGTGCCAGTGCCACGCCCCGGCGTAGAAGGTGTGGCCGTCGGAGGCTCCGCCCGGGTTGGTGATGAGGCTGTTGGGCTGAGTCGAGCCCCAGACCACGAGGTCCGCGATCTGGACGACGATGCCCCACGCCTCGGGCCCGATCCCGCCGTTGCTCTGATTCCAGTCCAGGATGTCCCCTCCGTTGAGTCGACTACCCAGGGGAGGACCACCCACCGCCGCCCAGGCGATCCGGGACGACATGGTCTGGGCCACTTCGGCCGTGCCCTCTTCCACCCAGATGTTGTGGAACGAGCCGCGCGCGACGCTGTGATAGAGGGACGTGACGTGCTTCAGCTCGTGGGCGAGTACGCTCAGGGCCAGGAAGCTCTCATCGTCGGGGTCGACCGGGTCGAGGTTGCCCATGACCACCTCCGAGAAGTAGATGATCTCGCCTTCGTTGGAGCTCGGGCAGTCGATGGTGCTCCGGAAGTCGCCGGAGAAGACAGCCGCGGCCACCGTGTCGGACAGGATGGGCGTCGCGGCGACGATGACGCGTTCGTTTCCGTCGATGTCCGGGGTTTCGCCCCAGTAGCGGTCGGTGAAGTCCGCCACGTAGCTGGCGTAGTACGAGAGCATCTGCGCCGCTGCGTCGGTACTCATCGGGTCTGCGGCGTGCGAGGCGCTGTCCTGGTAGATGACGAGCTCGTCGTTGAACCCGACGAGTGTCACCGGTGTCGGCGTGGCGATGCTGCAGTCGAGCTCGAGAAAGAGGTCGTCACGGGCCGGGGGATCGGCGAGGGCAGGGGCACCGGAGGGGCGAGCACCGGCCCCCATGGGGGACGCCGGAGTCCGTCGACCGACGGGGATGGGTTCGGTCCGAAGGCCGAGCCTCTCTTCGCGCTCCCGTAGCCTGTGGTGAAAGCGACGGGTTCCGGTGAGGATGCGTTGATCCGCGAGGAAGCGCGTGCCGTCGAGCTTCTCGGCGACGTCGAGGTCGTCGGGCGAGCGGTCTTCGGCCGTCGGATCGACTCGTGCGGCTCCGGTGGGGACGGTCTCCGATGCCTCGGCCGCCGTGAGCACCGGATTGATCTGGAGCCAGACGTGGGTGGTGTCGAGGGGGTCTTCGATGAGGGTCGGCCTGATGACCGCCACCATGTACCGGTCGCCGATGTTCCCCGTGGGGAGGAAGAGGCAGGCGTCGGAGTCGTAGGCCTGGTGCTGGCCCACGTCGAGGACCACGTCAATGCGGGCGTCGCAGTTGCTGGGCTCCACCAGAAGGGACTGGGAGGCCGTGGTGCCGGACGCGGTGGTGGCGGAAATGGAGGCGGTGCCCTCCGTGAGCCCCGCCGCGACGCCGTCACCGGTAACGCTGGCTACTTCGGGGCGGCTCGACGTCCACTCGAACTCGATCCCGGGAACGACGCTTCCCGAGGCATCGAGGGCTTCGGCCCGGAACTGGATGGTGATCCCCACCTCCACGGTGGGACTCTCCGGGGTGACGCGCACCGAGACGACGTTCTCGAGGGAGGTCGAGCCCTCGGTGCAGCCGGCGAGGATGGCAGAGACTACGAGAACGAGAGATCGAAAACGCATGCGGCGGCTGGGCCTGAGGCGACGGACGACCCGAACTGGTACGCCTGGGAGACTGTGAGGTTGCCCCTCACGGGGCTTCAGCCGAGGAGGACGGGCACCAAGACGCCGGCCCGACCCAGCAGGCTCACGTCCGCGTAGCCGGTGACCGGCGTGGGCTCGAGGTTCACCTCCACCACCCGACCTCCACGGCTCCGGGTCACCTCGGGGATGGAGGCCGCCGGATGAACGACGGCGCTGGTCCCCACCACCAGGCAGAGATCGGCGTCGCCGGCCGCGCTGAAGGAGGCCCCGATGACGTCGGGGTCGAGGGCCTCCCCGAACCAGACGACGTCGGGGCGCATGAGGGATCCGCATGCGCAGGTCGGCAACGTGTCCGCCGACGTCGTGTCCACCGGGGCGGGGGTCGAGTCGAGCGCTCCACACGACGAGCAGCGATCACGGTGGATGGCGCCGTGGACCTCCAGCGGGTAGGCGTCCTCGGCGCGGGTGGCAGGACCGGGACCGCCGCGGTCGGTCCCCCCAGCCTCCGACCGGGCGGCTCGGTGATGCAGGCCGTCGACGTTCTGCGTCACCAGCGTCGTTCGCCCGGGCTGCTCCAGCGCCAGACGAGCCAGCGCGTGGTGGGCCGGGTTGGGCTCGCACCCCGATACCAGGTCGCGGCGCCAGGCGTACCATTCCCACACCAGTCGGGGATCTCTGGCGAAGGCCTGTGGTGTGGCCAGCTCCTCCGGGCGATGCGACTTCCAGAGCCCTGCATCTCCTCGGAACGTCGGGATGCCGGACTCCGCGGAAACGCCGGCCCCGGTGAGGACGACGATGCGACGCGCCTCCGCCACTATCTCGCGAGCACGGGCCATGTCGGCGCGGCGAACGTCGGAGGACACGGGCGGCCGGGGGTTGGAGCGTCCGTTGGTCAGCCGCGGAAGGCGACCCACGCCAGAAGCGCCCACCCCACGAGCAACGCGGTCCCTCCGAGGGGGGTGACGGCGCCCAACCACCGCTGTCCGGTGAGAACGAGGATGTAGAGGCTGCCGGAGAAGACCACGATGCCCGTCACGAACGCCCATCCGGCCGCCGTGACGGCCCCGGACTCCCACTGCGTGCTTGCCCACGACACGGCCAGGAGCGCCAGGGCGTGGTACATCTGATAGCGCACCCCGATCTCGAACGTGGCGAGGTCTTCGGCGCTCAGCGAATCCCGCAGCGCGTGGGCACCGAAGGCCCCGAGTGCCACCCCGAGGCCCCCGAAGACCGCACCGAGCACGAAAAAGAGCTTCACCGAACTCGTTGCCTAGTAGGCGAGTCCGTAGGCTTCACGGCGCGGGTCCGACCCCACCGTGAGAACGCCGTTGGCAGCGTCGAACACGATGGCCTGGGCTCCACCGAACGTGGCGGTCCAGCCCTCCACGAGGTTGAGGTCATGGCCGCGCGCCATGAGGCTCTCGACAGTCTCCACGGTCACGCGGTCTTCGAGAGCCACCCGGACCCCGCCGTAGGACCGGAACCGCGGGGCCTCGATGGCCTCCTGCGGCGTCATGCCGAAGAGGATCATGTTGTTGACGATCTGGAGCAGGCTCTGGGGCTGACTGTCCCCTCCCGGTGTTCCCAGCGTGAAGGCGAAGGAGCCGTCGCCGTTCAGGGCCATGAGCGGGGACAGCGTGTGGTAGGGGCGCTTGCCCGGAGCCACCTGATTGGGATGGCCCTCCGCCAGCGTGTAGAGAGATCCCCGGTTGTGGAGCACGATGCCCGTCTCCGGTTCCAGGAGTCCCGACCCGAAGCCCGCGAAGTTGCTCTGGATCCACGACACCGCGTTGCCGTACTGGTCCACCGCCGTGAGATAGACGGTGTCACCGGCGTCGTCGGCGTCCTCCTGGGTCTCCATGGGGTCGTCGCCGAATCCGGGCGCCACGTCGTCGGCCGCGGCGTCTGGGTCCACCAGGCCCGCCCGTTCGCGGAGGTACTCGTCGTCGAGGAGTCGGGCGATGGGCACGTCGGCCATCTCCGGGTCCGCCACCCATCGATCACGATCGGCGAAGGCCAGCTTCTTCAACTCGATGAGGGTGTGGAGGTACTCGGCCGAGTTGTGCCCCATCTCTCCCAGCGGATAGGTCTCGGCCATCGCCATGTAGGCGAGCTGCGCCGGACCCTGGGTGCTGGGCGGCATCGCCACCATGGTGTGGCCCAGGTACTGCTTTCGCAGCGGCTCCACCCATGTCGAAGTGTGCCGGGCGAAGTCGTCGGCGCGGAGGTGTCCGCCCTGGTCCGCGACGAAATCGGCCAGCCGGCGCGCGATGGCTCCTCGGTAGAACGCGTCCTTTCCGCCCCGGGCGATGGTCTCGAGGGACGAGGCGAGCTCCGGATTGACGAGGAGCGTACCCACCGGGGGAGGGGACCCGCCGGGAAGGTAGAGAGCGCGCCCCGCTTCGTTCAGATCGCCGCCCTGGGCTTCGAAGTCCAGCGCCAACCGGGTGGAGACCGCGAAGCCGTCCCGGGCGAAACGGATGGCTGGCGCCAGCAGGTCGGCGAAGGGTCGCGTCCCGAATCGGTCGTGGGCGTCCACCCAACCCGCCACGGCTCCGGGTACGCTCACCGACAGGGCTCCGACGCCCGGAATTTCCTCGTGGCCCGCATCCCGGAAGAACTCGGGGGTGGCGAGGGCGCCGGAACGGCCGCTGGCGTTCAGCGCCGTGACCTCACCCGTCTCCCCGTCGTAGAAGATCCCGAAGGCGTCGCCGCCGATGCCGTTCATGTGGGGTCGGGTGACCGCGAGGACCCCGGCCATGGCGACGATGGCGTCGGTCGCAGTCCCGCCGTCCTTCAATACCTCGAGACCGGCCTGTGCCGCGAGGGGATGGCCGGCGGTCACCGCACCCACGGTTCCGCGCACGTCCGGACGATTCTGGGGCGCGTAGATCGTTGTGCGGATCTCCGCGGCATCGTCCGAGGGCGGCGTCTCGGCGGGGCCGCACGCCCCGACGACGGCCGCGCAGGAAAGGGCGAAGAGTCGCAGGAGGCCGCGGGGCGGGGTGGAGGTGGGGCGGAAGGCGACGTCGGGAATCGGCATGATGGTGCGTGCGGTTCGAGGTCCGGCTCGATGCGAACCCGTAGCTTGCGGGAACGGGTGGCTCGGCGCCAGGGACCCCTGGCGGGTGGGTCATCGGTCCG
>CALJKZ010000269.1 GCA_937983085.1 uncultured Gemmatimonadales bacterium | reverse complement strand
ATGGAAGACGCCGCCCGTCGCTTCGTGGCCGGCTCCCCGGAGCCTGCACAGACGTTCGAGGGAGAGCGCCCCACAGCCTTCGCGCCGCCGGCGGACTACCTCCTGGCCATGAAGTGCGCGGCCCTCGGCGTCGGTCAGGACGGGGGTGTAGAGGAGGACATCCGGTACCTCCTCCGATTCCTGGGCCTCCGGACCCCCCAAGCGGCCCTGGCCACGGTGGCGGGGTACCTGAACCCGCGACAGCGACCCCACGATCTGGAGTCGCGCTTGGCGTCCATCCTCCGATAGATTGCGGTCATGATGGGATCAATCGCGTACTCCGCCCCGTCCGGCGTCCTCCGCCCCTCCAGCCGGCCGCGGCGGGGATGGGGCCGGGTCGGAGCCGCGACGGGACTTGTCCTGTTCGTGGCCATGCTCGCCGCTGCTCCGGCACTCGCGCAGACTCGCGCGGTGGAGGCGGGCGTCATCTACCAGGCGGGCTCCGACGTCGCCTCGCCCCTCACGGGCATCGCCTTCACCGTTCCCGATGGCTTCGCCGCCCAATGGGACCCCGAGGGCGGTGTCCTGGGGTTTCAATCCGAATCGGTCATCGGCGGCGTCTGGGGTTGGTCCGAGGCCACCGTCGAGGCTGCGGCCGGCGAAGGAGAGTCCCGACTTGGTGTTATGGGCGTACAGCTCTCGCCACGATCGGACGTAACCATGGGCACCGAGGCCCTGACGGGCACCTTCGACGCCATGCTCGATGATGGGCGTCGTGCCCTCCTGTCCGCCGAGATCCGCCTGGGGCCCCAGGGGCAGGTGGTGGCGGCGGCGGCCCTCGCCGAGTCGGCCGAGGCCGCCGATGCCTTCGTGGACGCCATCGTCGCCGATCTGGCCTGGTCTCCGCCGGGCGCGGCCGAGTGGCGCCCCCAGCTCCAAGGCACCGTACTTCGGTGGAACGGAGGCGGCTCGGACATGAGCTCCGGCGTGACCACGGCGACGGGAGCGTCCGATTCCCAGGCTACTCTGGCGCTGTGCAGCGCGGGATACAGCTACGCCGAATCGTCCGAGTCGTACGTCTCCATCGACGGCGTTTCGGCGTCCAGTTCGTCCAGCGATGAGCATACCGGCGAGTGGTACCTGGTAGCCGACCTCACCGGCGCTGCCACGCTCTATCTCCTGGCGTCGGACGGCCGATTCTTCGAGTGGGGCGTCGAGGAGGCGTCGGAGGGTCTCATCGTGGACGGGTACCTGTACCGACCGTCCGGGGGCTGCTGACCCCGGCGTTCAGCCGACGCTGGAGTCCGGTCGACATCTCAAAAGGTTCATGGAGCCGGGGGTGCCGAAGAACCCCGCCTCGGAGGTCAGCACCACCAGCCCGTCGGGGCCGAGCGCCACGGCCTCTCCCTGAGCCTCCTGGAGCGTCCGCAGGTTCACCAGCCCGTCGGGCAGGGGCGTGAGCGCACCGCTCTCCATCCGGTAGAACGCCATCGTCTGGTAGGTGCGGATGGCCACCACGCCGGCACTCCCCACCAGGGCCGCCGCTCCCGTGACCTGGTTCGCCAGCGGCTGAGCCACGTCGGTGAGGCGTTGGATCTCCTCCAGCGTCACCGTGTCCGGACGCAGCTCGCCGGGGTATCGGTATACCGTGATGCCGTGGTTGCGGCCCTTCGTGACGAGGTAGAGGCGTTCTTCAGGAAGGATGAACATCGCCTCGATGTCCCGGGGGCCGTCGGGAAGGCGGAGGGGGAAGACCTCGGCCTGGAGGGGCCCGTCCGCCATGGGAAGCGCCGGCTCGGCCACACGCACCACGCGAATGCTGCCCGCGGGTCGCCGCTCTGCATTGTCGCCCGTGTCGGCCATGTACACGCAACTCCCATGGGTCGCGCATGGGGCGACAGTGAGGTCCTCCCAGTCCCTGAGCACGGGTCGCACGGGCCGTGAGTCCAGCAGGGCTCCCGCCGAGTCGACGGCGAAGAGGACGGAGCCGTCGTCGTTGTGCGTCCAGAAGACCGACGGGTCACGCAGGCTCAGAGCGACGCCGCTGCTCTCGTCGATGGCTCCAGGGAGTGCCACGTCGGTGCGGACGGGCGCGCATTCGGGGCCGGCCAGCGCGATGGGCGCGCACGCCAGGAGTACGCCCGAAAAGCAGAGCGCGGCGGCTGCGTTGCCCGGGCGTGGCTGATGTCGGCCGAGTCGGTTCCTGTCGCAGGTCGTCAGCGCTGGCCTTCGCCGCCAGGCGCCGCGGCTGCTCCCGTATTCTGGGCGTGCACGGCCGTGAGGACCTGCTGGAACATGTCGAGGGGGAGCGCCCCCTGAAGCGGCGGATACCCGATGACCACGAAGGTCGGCGTTCCCCGGACTCCGAGCTGTTGGGCCAGGCTCGTGGACGACGCCACGCGGCTCAGCTGCTGATCCTCGGCCAGGCACGTGTCGTAGCCCGCCATGTCGATACCGAGCTCCGTCGCCCACGGCCGAACCACGGCGGCGGGATCGTCGCTGCCCTTCCACGTGGACTGCTCGTCCCACAGGCGGCTGCTGAACGCTTCGAAAGCGTCGACGTTCTGGGCGTGGACGCACTCCGCGGCTTCGGTGACGGCAACGGAGTTCCCGAACATGCCGGTGACGAAGGGCACGAACTTCCACTCCACCATGCCGGTGTCGATGAACTTGGCCAGGAGGGTCGGGAAGGTCTCCTGATGGAACTGACGACAGAAGCCGCAGCCGTAGTCCGAAAGCTCCACCACCTTCACCGGCGCCTCGGCGCTGCCCCTGTTGATGCCCACCTGCGATACGGGGAGGCGCGGGCCCTCCTGAGCCAACGCCGGATCCACGGCCACAGGGGTGGAGCGTCCGTCGGTGACGGGTGCCGCGAGGAGCTGGCGGTTCAACTCCTCGGTGCTTGCGTCCTCCGCAGGGTCACCGCCGCACGCGGCCGCGCTCAGCACGACGAGGAACGAGGTGAGGAGCTTCTTCTTCACGATCATTGAACGTCCAGGTTGATGAGTTGGCCCATATCGGCCAGGAACGCCGCGAGGGTGGCGAAGTGTCCCGTGACCATGAGAACGCCGATGAGCACGAGCACGGTTCCGGCCACCTTCTGGATGGGCGAGATCCAACGCCGCGCCCACGAGGAGCCGGCGAGGAACCAGTTGAGCCCCACCGATGTGGCAACGAAGGGTACGCCGAGACCGAGTGCGTATGTCCCGAGCAGTGCCGTGCCGTGCACCATCGTCGTTTCGAGCCCCGCGTAGAGTAGGATGGAGCCGAGAATGGGTCCAATGCACGGCGTCCAGCCAGCGCCGAACGCGACCCCCACCGCCACCGACCCCAAGGCTCCTGCAGGGCGGGACGAAAGCTCTACACGCCGCTGTCGCGCGAGTGCCGGGATGTCGATGACGCCGGCCACCACGAGACCGAACAGGACGAGCACGACGCCGCCCGCCCGGGTGAGCCACGGCAGAGCCGCCGAGATGGCCGCACCGGCAGCCGTAGCCACCAGCCCGAGGGTCATGAAGACGACCCCGAAGCCCACCACGAAGAGCACGGAGTGGAGGGCGGCGGTCCGGCGGATCTCCGGCGTGGGCCGCTCCGTGAGCTCTCCCAGCGTCAGTCCCGAGACGAACGCCAGATAGCTCGGGACGATGGGGAGGACACACGGCGCGAGGAACGACACAAGGCCGGCGAGAAACGCGAGCGGATACGAGATCTCCACCTCCAGGCCCGGCATGGATCAGAGCCTGAAGTCCGTGAGGAGCCTCTTCTCCTCGCTTCCGAGCCGAGCCTGTACCTCGAGGTGGGGCTCGAGGCCGCTCCCCTTGAGCTTGCTGCGCAGGAGCTGGTCGAGCTGGAAGAGACCCGCCGAGTTGGAGAGCTCGATGGTGATGCACACGGGGTGGCTTTCCCCGCGCTCGATGCTCACCGACTCCACCGCGGCAGCCGAGACCGAGTGGATGGAGAGCGAGCCGGCCTCGAAGGGAATCCGCGAGCGGCCCTTCGCCATGTCCAGGGCATCGGCAATGCGCACGACCCCGGCCTCGACGGTGAGGGGCCGTCCCCCCGACCGATGAGCGATGATGGCGTGGAGGATCTCGGACCGGATGATGGTCTCCTCGGGTCCCACATAGATCTCCGGCAAAATCCCGCGAAGCTTGTCCGCGGCGAGGAAGAGCGAGAACGACTCGTGCTCGTCGCGATGGATGGAGATCCCGATGTCGTGGAGGAGCGCCGCGAGGGCCACGACGACCTCGGCGTCCTCCTTCGTCATGGCGTACGACTCGACGACGCCTGGTTGGATGCCCGCGTCGACGAGGAGCCGGAGAAGGCGCACGGCGATGTTCATGACGATCTTCACGTGCACGGGTCCGTGGTCGGTCATGTCGAGCCGCTCCACGGCGTTCACGTTCGACGCCAACCACAGGGCGTACAGGTCGTCGTCGGCGTTCACCAACTCGATGACCCTATGGAGCTTCGGGTTGTGCCGGTCCGGAACGGTCATCTCGAGCCGGCGCTCGAAACGATCCGCTACCGCGCGAGGGAGCGCCTCGGCGTCTGCCGCCTGGGTGTGGGGCTCCGGCGGAGATTCCGGACCGGTACTCGTCACCGGCGGCGGGCCCACAGGACGAGGGCGAGTCCCACGGCCGCCCCGATGAGGGCGCCACCGGCCACCGTGGTGGTGGACGGGCGGATGATGGGTGGAGGCGGCAGCCGTTCCGCAGGGTAGTTGGAATCGTCCTCGTCGTCGTCACCCGAAACCATGTCGCTCCGCGTCGCAGACGCTCCGTTGGAGCTCGGGGCCACCGTCGTCACCCTGTCGATGGTCTCGTCGGGGCCCCCGTCCCAGTCGCATGTGGGACAGTCCAGCATCTCCTTGGTCTTCGCCGTGCGATTGGAGTAGACGACCTCGTCGCCGCACAGGGGACACCCGAGACCGCTGGGCTCGGGCTCGATGATGCCGTACAGCGCGCCCTTCGAGAGCTCGAGGTCGTCGGCGATCTGGTTCACGCTCTTGTCCGAACCCCAGTAGAGCTCGTTCGCCCGATCCACGACCGCGGGTGTGATTGCAGACGCGTGCATGTACGGCCTTCTCCGGTTGGGTTGACCCCGTCGAGACGTCTGCTGAAGATAACTTCGAACACCCCTGGGTCGACAGCTAAGTCTGCGTCCGACCGAGGCTTTCGCACTCCGAATCCGAGGCTCCCTCCCCATGGCCTTCGGCACCATGACGATCCCCGTGGACCACGGGCATCTCGAAGCCGTTTTGAAGGCGCCCGACGGTACCGTCCGGGGCGCCGCCGTGATGTGCCACCCGCATCCTCTCCATGGCGGCACCATGCACACCAAGGCCGTGTATCGCGCGGCCCAGGGACTCAACGAGGCGGGGCTCATGGTGCTTCGCTTCAACTTCCGAGGCGTGGGCACCAGCACCGGGAGCTTCGACGACGGGGTCGGGGAGCAGGACGACGTCCGGGCCGCCATCGACTGGTTGGTGGACGAGCACCCTCATCTGCCGCTCGTGGTCGGAGGCTTCTCCTTCGGGTCCATGGTGGCTCTCGGTGTCGGCGCCCCCGACGAGCGCGTAGCGGCTCTCCTCGGCCTCGGTCTGCCCGTGGATCTGGACGATCGATACGACTACGGCTTCCTCGCCGAGGCCCCCAAGCCGACGCTCATCGTCCAGGGCGAGCACGACGAGTTCGGTTCGGCGCGCGCGGTGCGGGATGCGGTGGCTCCCCTCGGCTCCCACATCACCGTGGTGCCCGTGGCCGGAACCGATCACTACTTCGAGGGTCGCCTCGATGAACTGAGAGGCGCGGTCCGGGGGTACTTCGATTCGGGTCCGGGGTCGCGCGTCCTGGCCACGGTCTGACCGGCTGAGAGGAGACGAAGCGTGCGCAATCGGGAACGAGTGCTTCAGAGTCTGGAGAACGTCTTCCGGGACGCCTTCACCGCAGCCGAGAAGGAAGGCGACTCGGCGCGCATGGCCGACCTGGACATGGAGTACCAGCGGGATCAGCTCCGCCTCGAGGTCCTCCTCGACATCCGCGACCTCCTGACGCCCGAGCCGGAGGACGCCACCACGTCCCTCCTCGAGAAGGCGCAGAACATCCGCAAGCTCACCCGCCTCACCAAGCTGCCCTGACGTGAAGATCTATACGCGTACGGGAGACGACGGGAAGACCGCGCTGTTCGGCGGCGGACGTGTCCCCAAGGACTCGCTCCGCGTCGCTGCGTACGGGCCCGTCGACGAGTTGAATGCCGTCATCGGTTGGGGGGTGACCCTGGTCGCCGACGAGACGACACGCTCGCGTCTCGAGGGAGTGCAGCACGACCTCTTCGCCATCGGGTCGGCCCTGGCGACGCCACCTCCGGCCGAGGGCCGGAAGAGTCCGGTGATTCCCGACGTTCCGGTGGACCGGATCGCCGACATGGAGGGGTGGATCGACGAGGCCGACGAGGAGCTCGAGCCCCTCAGGGCCTTCATTCTGCCCGGCGGCTCACCCGGGGCCGCGGCCCTTCACGTGGCGCGAACCGTGTGCCGTCGTGCCGAGCGCGCGGTCGTGGCCCTCGCCCATGAGGAGGACGTGGCCGACGGGGTGACCATCTACCTCAACCGTCTCTCCGACCTCCTCTTCACCCTTGCTCGTCTGGAGAACCTTCGTGCGGGCCGAGGCGACGTGGAGTGGGTGAAGCCCACCTCCACCGAGTCGACCGCGTGACGATCCGGATCGCCGACTTCGTCCTCGGTCCGGACACGGACGGTCCCCTTCGCGGGGAGGTTCGCTGGCCCGAAGGCACGGAACCGTCCAGCGCCGTCGTGGTGCTCCATGGCTTCAAGGGGTTCAAGGATTGGGGCTTCTTTCCGTATGCGTGCCAGACGCTGGCGGAGGCCGGCCACGCCGTCGTGTCGTTCGACTTCTCGCACAACGGCATCGGTGACCAGCCGGGGGAGTTCACCGAGCTGGAGCGGTTCGCCCGGAACACCCTGAGCCGAGAGCTCGACGAGGTCGGTCGGGTGCTGTCCGCGGTCCGAGCGGGCGAGCTTCCCGGGTTCGGGGGCGAAGGGCGCGTGGGCGTCCTGGGTCACAGCCGTGGGGGCGGCCAGGCCGTTCTCGCCACTGCCGAGCACGACGACGTCAGGGCCCTCGTCACTTGGGCGGCGGTAGCCGACTTCGATCGTTGGAGCGATGAGGTGAAGTCGGAATGGCGGGCCTCCGGCCGAATCCATGTCGCCAACGCCCGCACGGGCCAGCAGATGCCACTGGACGTCACCCTCCTCGAGGACTTCGAGAGCAACCAGGCGCGGCTGGACATCTCGAACGCCGCGCAGGCCATCCTGGCCCCGTGGCTCGTGGTTCACGGCGAAGCCGACGGAACCGTCGATCCCGACGAAGGGCGGCGACTCGCTGCTCTGGCCGGCGACGGCCGACTCCTTCTCGTGGAGGGCGCCGGGCACACCTTCGAGGCCCGCCATCCCTTCGCCGGCTCGACGCCCGAGCTCGATCAGGCCCTGGCCGCCACGCGCGAGCACTTCGGGCGCCATCTCCTCGACTGAGGCTGTCGAGGCGTCCATGGGATCCCTACCTCAACGGGCCGCCCACATGGCTCGGTCCCTCTCCGCCGCCGCCGGCGCCCACGGGTGCAGCGCGGACGAGGTGAGTGCCCTCGCGGCGGCGTTCGAGGTGGCCATGGGCCCTCGCGTCGAGACCCTCGACG
>CALJKZ010000268.1 GCA_937983085.1 uncultured Gemmatimonadales bacterium | reverse complement strand
GCGCGCCCGCCAGTTGCAGCGTTTTTATGCACAATTCATCCAGCCCGGCGATGTCATCCAGACGGACTCCGGCATCAAGGCCCACGGTATCTGGGTCACCGACATCCAGCGGTTCGCCTACGTCCTTCGACCCGGTGAGACCGAGGCCCCACCGGAAATGCAGGAGCGATGGGAGCACGCCAAGGAAGGCAGTCGAGCCGCCTTCGCCGCCATGCGACCCGGCGCCACCGGATGGGAGGTGGACCGGGCACAGCGTGAGGTCCTCGAGCGTCACGGCTCCATTCCCATCATCTGGAGCACGGGCCATCCGGTAGGCTACTGGGCCCACGACGTCGGACCCCGCCTGGGTGGCGCCGCCGGAGGAGCTTCCCCTCGTGGCGACGCCGCCCGGGAGCTCAGGCAGGGCCAGACGTTCGCCTTCGACGGCTTTTACGGTTGGACCCGGGATGACGGCACGACGAAGACGATTTCGGTCGAGGAGATGGTCGTCATCACCGAGGACGGTGCCGTCTGGATGGTTCCTCCTCAGGAGGAGTGGGTCCTCATCCCGAGCGGCGAGTGACGGCGACGGACGGACCGGCCGGAGGCGAGGGCGGCGGCGTGGGCTTCACGATCTGGGTGGACGCCGACGCGGCGCCGCGGGACGTCAAGGAGATCGTCTACCGAGCCGCGAAACGACTGGAGATCCCGGCCGTGCTGGTTGCGAACCACCGGCTCTCGACGCCAGCCAACAACGCCTGGGTGACCACGGTGCTGGTGCAGCACGGCCCCGATGTCGCCGATCACTACATCGCCGAGCGAGCGGCCCCTGGGGATCTGGCCATTACGGCCGATATCCCCCTGGCGGCGGTCCTGGTGGAAGACGGACTCCACGTCCTGGACCCGCGGGGCGAACAGTACACCGAGGAGAATGTGCGGGAGCGCCTCTCCATCCGGGACTTCATGGACTCGCTGCGAAGCACCGGCGTCGAGACGGGCGGCCCGAGCGCCTACAGCGATGGCGACAAGCGATCTTTCGCGAATGCGCTGGACCGCACGCTCACGGCGAAGCTGAAGGGCTGACCGACGCCGGGGGACTTGAAGCACCCGAGTCACAAGGGGGGAATGCGCCAGCCCTGCGGTGTCGTGGTCCGGAGAGACTCGGGGTCACACCCCGCCGCCCGCCAACGCCTCACGCACCGCTTCGGCTTTGGCCAGGATCTCCGCCCGGTCCTCCTCTTCCCTCCGCTCCCAGTTCCTGACCATGAGGGCCATGCGGTGGTTCGACGCCCATCGCTCGGCATGGTGGTCGATGAAGGCCCAGTACAGGCTGTTCAGAGGGCACGCATCTTCGCCCACCGACGACTTCGGGTCGTAGCGACAGTCTGGGCAGTAGTCGCTCATCTTGTTCACGTAGCTGGCGCGGTCCCCAGATTGCTTCTACGTGAACGACCCCAGTTCGGCGTACTGGCTCATGCCCAGGACGTTCCGTGTCACCACCCAGTCCAGGGCGTCGACGTAGCAGCCGAGGAACCACTCGTTGAGCTCGCGGGGATCGACGCGTGCGATGAGGGCGAAGATGCCCAGGATCATCAGGCGCTGAATGTGATGGGTGTGACCGCTCCGTTGGAGCTGCTCGACGGTACGCCCGACGCAGCGCATGCCCGTCTCGTCACCCCAGTAGGCGCCGGGCAGCCCCAGGTCGTGCTCGAGTCCGTTCGCCTGCCGAAGGCTGGGCATATTCGTGCGGTAGATGTGTCGCATGAACTCCCGCCAGCCCAGTATCGGTCGGATGAAACCCTCGATGGACTGGATGGGGACGTCGTCCCCGCCCCGCCACCGCTCGAGGGCTCGCTCGCACACCTCCTCGGCGGTCAGAAGCCCGAGATTGAGGGGGACGCTGAGGAGGCTGTGGTTGAGAACGGGCTCGTCATCCACAATGGCGTCTTCGTAGGGGCCGAAGTCGGGCAGCCGGTTGGTGACGAAATCGTCCAGAGCCTCCAGCGCCTGTTCGCGAGTCACCGGCCATGCAAAGTCGTCGAGATCCCCGAAGTGATGGGGAAACGCCTCTTCGATCTCGTCCATCACCGATCGGGTGAGCTCGTCGGGCTCGAAGCGCGGGACCGCTGGGAAGACGTGGTCGTCGTCCGGGATCTCCCGGTTCTTTGCGTCGTGGTTCCACTCGCCGCCGACGGGCTCGTCACCATCCAGCAGCCGGCCGCGGCGCCTCCGCTCCAGGCGGTAGAGGTGCTCCAGACGCAGTGACTTCCGCCCCTTCGCCCAAACGTCGAAGTCCTCGTCCGAGGTGAGCCACAGGCCGTTCTCGACCACCTCCAGCGTCCCACCTGCCCCGTGCCCGGCTTTCCGGAGTCGTTCCTCGTACCCCCAGTCGGTGGGCCGGATGACCTCGAGGGTCGCGCCCTCGTTCTTCCCCAGGTACTGAGTGATGCCCTCCTCGAAGTCGCCGCACTTCAGATACTCCACGTCGAAGCCGTCGGCTTCGAGCTCCTGCGCGAAGTGGCGCATGGCCGAGAACACAAGCACGAGCTTCTGCTTGTGGTGGGGCAGCCCCTCGGCCAGCGCCGCCGACTCGATCATGAGGACGCGGGTGGACGCGGGGTCGGCGGAGGCCAGAGGCTCCACCGAGCGGCTCCGCTGGGCGCCGAGGACCAGGACATGGCGCCGCCTCCGGCTCAC
>CALJKZ010000267.1 GCA_937983085.1 uncultured Gemmatimonadales bacterium | reverse complement strand
AGCAGGTACGCGGTCACGAAGCCGAATGTCGCGGTCACGCTCATTGCAGCGATCGCAGTCGTGCGCCATAGCGACGTCAGGAGACCAGCGGCGATGACGAGCTCCAGTAGGGCTACAGCCACGGCCCACCCAGTAGGAAGGACTACATCCAGCTCCGTTCCGTTCCCGTGCGCATGCGCGACGCCTAGCGAAGTCAGCAACTTCACGGCCGCCGGGAGCCCGAATGCCACCGCCAGAGCCACCCTGAGCGTCCAGCTCAGGGCGGTCCCCGCACTACCTGGGCGGCCGTTCACGATGCACCGGTACCACCGCTACGCGTCCCTGCACGACCACGACGCGCGTAGGGTCCAGCTTGTATCTCCCAATGTTCCCAGAGAGCGTGTACTCCCCCGGGGGTAGCAGGGGAATCCAGAGCCGCTCTCCGACGAGCGGCCATGTGAACACGCCGACCGCCCCGGACTTTCCCGCGACCTCAATTGGGGTGCGAAGCGTAAGCGTCGATGACGTTCTGGAGTCCACGTCGATCCCGCCAGTGTCCAACACGATTCCGCCGATGGGCGGGATGTCGATTGCAACGTCGGTCGTGGCATCGGCACGCACATCGACAACCACTCCAGCAGTTGGGAACCGGGCTGGCGTCCTGTTGATCAACTCGACACGGTATCTGCCGACGGGCACGCTCCGCACGAGCGTGCCCTCGGCTGCCCACTGATCCGATCCAGGCGCAGAGTACGCTCTCACGCTGTCGTCTCGCGTGACCTCGGGGATCAAGAGGACTTGGAGACCGGCCGTCGTCAAGTTGGCAGCAGCAAGCAGTGCGAGCATGTCGTCGCCGACTGTGTCGGCACGGAAGCAGACGCGAACGCTCCCCCGCGGCTCGGCGAAATCCGGAGTCCGCTCGAGGTCGATTGTCGCGACTCGGATGCGCCCGGACTCCAGCGGTACAAGCGGCACCTCTGCGTCGATCGGGAAGTACCCGGGAACGCTGCCGCGGACTCGACCCGCGACCGATGCGTGACGGATGGAGCCGCGGCGGAGTGTAGTGATGATGAAGCCATCGTCCGAGAGTTCGATGCCTGGAGACTCCGGAGAATCTAGTTGCGCTCCGAACAGCGACCGGAGGGCGAACCACTTGGGCTGGACCGGTCGCGTGACACCGTCAGTGTTGAAGTCGCACCAGACCCACGGCCTCACGGCAGAGCGCACGATCGGATCTCCGTGTTGCCACCGAGGATCACGGACCCGAACACGGCTCATCAAGAGAGGGTACGCGGTGATCTCCACCGGGTCATGCCCCGACGATGGAGTCGCACGGACGAAGTCGGAGATCCATGTCTCCGAGATCGCGAATATCATCGACTCGTCGTCGTGCGGCACGCCGTGAAGGACAAAGCGTCCAGTTCGATCGGTTCGCGCGGATACGACGCTCGGGTCCTCGAGGTCACGTCCCGTCCAGCGGTCCGTTGCCCTGCGGGAATCCAGCGCGACAACGGTGACGGGCGAGCTCACAGCGTCCGCGGACTCGTCGACTACGCGGCCGACTAGAGTCCCGGACTCCCGCAGCTCTACGACGAGTTCACCGGCCAGGGCGCGGGGCTTGAACGACGTCGAGGCCGGACAGAACCCGTCGGCCCTGCACAGGATCTCGAGACTCGGGCTGGAGCCCATGGGCACGGTCACGCGACCTGCCTGGTCGGTCTGTAGCGGACCTGACCACGCAGCGCCGGGTTCGCGCCACCATACGTTCGCCGAAGGCAGCCCGTCGGAGAGTGGAGCTGTCACGGCGACTCGGAAGCGCGCTTGGGCGTCGCTCGCGCTCGGGTGCTCCGGCGCATCTCCGGCTTCAGCCCTGGCGTCTGTCGTCGTGCTCGGACCGGTCGACGCAATTCGCGCTCGGTACCTGGGGAGCGCGTCCTCTTCGACGGATGCGACCGCGGACTTCATCACCGGGTCAGGCGCGCGCACGGCGATCGCGACGAAGATCGCGCACATGGCCGCCAGCAGCAGCAGTCCCGCCCCGAGCCGGGCCCGGCGAAACGCAGTGGGGCTCAAGACCGCCCTCCTCTCGCTGCGGCGACTCGGGGCGAACGTGGTTCCGATCTCCACGCGCTCACTGGCAATCCGCGAACCCGTGACCCTCGAGAGTGTAGTACGTGCACTGTCCCTGGGGGTCGGGACACGGTTCCTCACAGCTGCCGAAGCCTATGTACACCCAACTCGAGTCATGGTACACGCGAGCGGGCGTGCAGCACGGCCACGACTGCCCGGAGCAGCCGCAGAACTCAACGTCGTCGCCGTTGTAGGGGTCCATCGGATCGCTCGGTTTCGTGTATGTGACGACCCGAACAGCGCAGTCGCCCGTCGGACAACTGCCCCACATGCACAGCACGTCACCGGCGGAGTTCACCGATGCGAAGCAGATCCCCCCGCTTGCCAGAGCGAGGGCGGAAGTCACGAGGACCGCGATGCTCGCAAGCCCGTGCACTACCACTCTGTACGCTTGCCGCCACTCCCTCATCGCAACTCTCCTCTTCTCTCATGCAGCGACCCGACTCTCGATGCAGTCCGGCGCGACGCAGAAATTCCAGCGCACAAGATCGTAGGATTCATTCCCGTCGAGTCAACGAGGGACTGTCAACTTTCTGGGCTCCTCGCTGCCGGGAATGGGCAGTCGC
>CALJKZ010000266.1 GCA_937983085.1 uncultured Gemmatimonadales bacterium | reverse complement strand
CCAGCCGAGAAGAAGCGCTCCCGCGACTCCCATGAGGAAGGGGTTGAGCAAATCCCAAAGCTGGAACTGCAGGTACGACGCTCGCCCGACGGTACCGAGTGCCTCGAGAATCTCCGCGAGTCGACCCGGAGGAGTGAGCGTCTCTTCAGGGAGACTGCCTCCGTCCAGGCGGCTCTTCAGGTCGTCGTATGGGCTCAGACGAAACAGAAGGGTGCCACCGATGGCGAGGGCCGCACTGGCTGCCGCCGCTCTGGCTCCCGTCGCGAGCCCCAGAATGCGATCAATCACGGACGGGACCATCGACGGATCCAAGCTCGGGTGAGCTCCAGGGAGTCATCGACGGCCGAGACGGGACCCGGGGCGACGGAGTCTGGAGTAGCGCGAGGCGCCTCGTCGTCGGGCGGTAGCCGGGGGGCGCCTCCTGGTGTCGCATCCGACCGAAGTCGATTGCCGCGCCACCGACCGTGATCCTGCGTGGGAGACACGTGTTTCGCCAGTGGACATCGTTTCATTGACGGGATCTCCCTCGTGTTGTGGGGCGTGACCGTCGAGATCCGAAGCCACACCCCCTGGCGCGGCCCGGCCTTCCTCCGCAGTGTGCGCCCGTCAATCGCACTTGGGAGGCCCCGTGAAGGTTCCGCGTCGTGAGTTCCTTCGATACGCCGCGATGGCCGGCGTCTCACCCTCGCTGTTCACGCATCTCGGCGACGCGAGGACGGCGGCGGCTCACCGCGTCGCTCGCCCAAGAGCCTGGCCAGGCTACGACGAAGCCATCGTCATCGACTTCCTGGGTAGTCCCGGGTACTTCAACTATCCCGAGAATCCACCGCTCGACGAAGCGATGGTGCAGAACGCTGGTGCTTCGGGCATCACGGCCATGAATGTGACCGTGAGCTCCGGCGATACGGCCTCGACCCTTCGGCGAATGGCCCCATGGTTCGCCAATGTCGAGCGTTGGCCGGACACGTTCCGTCTGGTGCGCTCCGTCGATCAGCTCCGCGAAGCCAAGGAGTCGGGTCGCGTCGGCATCGTGCTCGGCTTCCAGGACACCACACCGTACGAAGGTGACCTCTCACGGATCGGGACGTTCCACGATCTCGGCGTCCGCGTGGTTCAGCTGACCTACAATGTCCGCAATCTCGTTGGGGACGGGTGTCTCGAGCCGGGTAATGCCGGGCTCAGTGCATACGGACATCAGGTCGTCGAGCGATTGAACGAACTCGGCAGCATCGTGGATCTCTCGCACTGCGGTCAGCGAACGACGGCCGAAGGTATTCGGGCTTCGACGGCTCCGGTCGGCATCACCCACACCGGCTGTGTCGCCGTGGCTCCCCATCCGCGATCCAAGCACGATGCCGAGTTGCGTGCGGCGGCCGACAGCGGGGGTGTCGTAGGTATCTACCTCATGCCTTTCCTTTCCCCGGGCCGAGTGCCGACGGAGAGCGATGTCATCGCCCACATCGAACACGCTTTGAACGTCTGCGGCGAGGACCATGTGGGCATCGGGAGTGATCTTTCGATAACCCCCATCGACGGCTCTGAAGAGTATTGGTCCAAGCATCGTGAGTTCGTTGCCAGGCGGATCGCGTCTGGGGTGGCGGCGCCGGCGGAGGATCCGGACGTTCTATTCACCGTGCCTGACCTCAATTCGCAGCGCCGCATGGAACTGATTGCGGACGCTCTCTCGACCCGTGGGCACAGCGACGGTGTGATCGAGAAGGTGATTGGCGGGAACTGGCTTCGATTGTGTGAAGACGTCTGGATCGACTGAGATCGGTCGCCCAAATCCCTGAAGAACCGCAATGCCACCACGAGCGAGGATACGTCCGTGAGACAGTACCTGATCGTTGCTTCAGCCGGCGCATGCCTCCTGAACGGCTGCGCTTCGGACTCGGTCGACCAGGTAGCCGAGGAC
>CALJKZ010000265.1 GCA_937983085.1 uncultured Gemmatimonadales bacterium | reverse complement strand
TCCATCAGCGCCGCCATGAACCGGGCCCCGACGTCCTTGAACGCGAGCGTCGGTCCATGGAAGAGCTCGAGCACCCAGATCCCCGGCTCGATCTCGAGGAGTGGAACGGGGAAGTCCAGCGAACTCTCCGCGACGGACTCGATGTCCCCGGGGTCCAGGTCCGGGAAAAGCCACGGCGCGACCCAGCGTGCCACGGGTCTGAGGTCGGACGAGGAACCTCCCGGCACCTGCCCGTCGTGCGGGGGCCAGGGGATTCGTGGCCGAGACGCGGGGACGAAGAGACCCCCGTCGGGGGCCAGAGGAGTGAAGAGGGCCTGCGACAGTGGTACGGGGTCCGAGCCCCGGGTGCTGACGAAGCCCCCGTTCACAGGCGTTCCTAGCCCCTGGAGGAGGTCCGCTTGGTCGACGTCTTCCGGGGCGGCGGGGTCTTGCGAGCGGGGCGTTTCTTCGCCCCTGCAGCCTTCTTTTTCGGCGTCTTCTTGTCGGCCACTTCGGTCTCCGATTCTTTGGCGGCCCCGTAGGACCGGTGTCTAAGGAACGATCGCCGACTCAGAGACGCAATGCCCGTACCACCTGGCCGGTCGCCCCATACGGACGTCGCCGGGCTCCACCGGAAGCGTGCCTCCTTCTAGCTTCCTCCCATGCCCCTCACGCCCATCGAATTCGCTCGAGAGATGCACAGTCGCGGGGCCGATGGCATTCGGTCGGTGACCTTCCGGGACAACCGCAGCACGTTGTGGTCCCTCACTCGAGGGGGCACCACCCTCAACCTCCACCGCGCGTATCGTGACGCGCCGGACGACATCCTCGATGCCTTCGCCGTCCTGGCCGCGAACGGCGGCGTGGGGTCGCGCGCCTCTCGACGGGCCGCCGACCGGGTTCGGGAATGGCCTCCCGTTCGCCAGGCACTGACGGAGAATCGCCTCCGGCACGTGCGGGATGGTCGGGCCCGGGATCGCCCGAGCCACTGCTGTGGCACGGAGGGACAGCGCAGCTACGTGCGTGCCCTCTTCCGGTACCTCAATCGGACGCGGTTCGATGGATGTCTTCCCGACGACATCCCCGTACGGCTGAGCCGTCGCATGAGGACGGCCCTAGGACACATGCGACCGGGCGACGATCCGGACACCGGACGGTTCGTGGCCGAGATCGCGCTCAATGTCGACCTCCTCCTGCAGGAGAACGGGCCCGAGCGCGTCGACACCCTTCTCCATGAGATGGCCCACGCAGCCGACTATCTGGAGTCGGGGCACCGGGGGCACGGCCCCTCGTGGCGAGCATGGGCGCGCAGGGTGGGATGCACACCGTCCACCCGGTACCACCGACCCGTCCGGTTTCGACCCCATCGGAACGCTCCCGTCGAACGCGTGCCGCCCCTACCGCCGGCGTTGCTCGGCGCCTGAGGGGGGACGGAGAACCGTTCGGCGTCGTCCTGTATTGTGTCGTAGGAGGCAGGACCGACGACTCCGACGACGTTCACGGGTGGCCATGGGTCGGACATTCGAAGAAGTAGCAAGCACCGAGATGGACGCCCTCTACCAGGGCGCCCTCTTCCTCTCGGGTGGCGACGGGGACCGGGCCGAGTCCCTCGTCGTCGACACGGTGATGCTGGCCTTCCAGGAGCACGCTGCCGACACCGATCCCGAGCAGACGCGTCGGTGGTTCGAGGCCAGGCTGGTGCGGGCGTTCCTGCGGAGGGTGCGCCGCCGGGAGGACGACCCGCCCCCACAACCCATGGACCGCGACGTCCTGGATCCCGGTGTGTTCGAGGATCTCGGGCCCCATCGCCTCTTCGAGGCTGCGGAGGCGCTGCCCCCTGGACCTCGGTCCGCCCTTTGGCTCGTCCTCATGCGCCGGTGGTCGCGATCCGACGCCGCCGCTGCCATGCAGGTCGAACCCCAGCAACTCGACGCAATGCTGGGATATCGGGACGTGCTGATGAGGGAGCTTCTGGCTCGCCGCCGAAACCGGAAAGGGGAGAGCCGATAGATGGACTGCGCTGAAGCTCGCGCGGCCTTGTGGCCCCCCGAACGACTCCGCGTCGTTGACGACACCGTCGTTCGGGCGCGCAGCCACCTGGACGGGTGTGAGTGCTGCAGAGAGTACTTCCGCCAGGACGAAGCCCTCCTCGACGTCTACGCCCGGGTCCGGGAGCTCACGGCGCCGATGCGGGTCCGGCGACGCGTCTTCGACAGTCTGGCCGCCGCCCGGTGGGCTCCCGACTCGCACCGTTCGGGCGTCCAGCCGTGGTCCGGGCGGCTGCTGCGGCAGAGCGTGTGGCCCATCGCCTTCGTCGTACTGCTCACCGTCGTCACCCTGGCACAGATTCAGGACAGCCGTGCGACGGAGGCGTCGGCAGTCTTCGTCGAAGACTACCTACGGCGCGCCGTAGGTCAGGAGCACATCGTCACCGACGATCCGGCGGAAGTGCGCCAGTTCCTCGAGCGGGAGCTCGGCCTGACACTCGAACCGCTCTCCTTCGCCGGCTTCGAACTCGATCGCGCAGAGGTCTGCCTTCTCGAGGGACGCCTGGGTGCCATGATCGTCTACAAGGGCACCGATGGTTCGATCTCGCACTACCTGGTGCCCAGGGACGATGCCGACCCACGACCCCCGCGCCTGTCGACGAACTCAGGCGGCGCCATGCCGGTGGTCACCTGGGCGACTCCCGCACTGGAGCAGGCGGTGGTAGGCGAGTTGGCCGCCACCGCACTCCTCGAACTCACCACGTCCAGCCTACGCTGAACCCAGGCGGTCCCCCCGGATCAGGCAGGCCACAGCCATCCGAAGGCGCCGGCGGTCAGCAGCGCGTAGACCAGACCGTCCACCATGTTGCGCGCCGTCGCCGGCCAGTTCCGGTGGTACCAGATGGACTGCTGAGGCAGAGCCATGGCGTAGCAGGCGAAGGCGACGGTGCCCGTTAGGCGGAAGACGCTGAGGTACTCCGCGCCGGCCGGAAGCGTCCGGCCCGCCACGTACGCCGCAAAGACGCCGACCAGGACGCAGTACGCGAACCACTGAGCGAGCTGGGGGCCCATGCTGAAGATCGCTTTCCCGTCGAGGACCGTCGTGAACATCACGGGGCCCCGCTCGACCTTGGCCTTGAACTCGTCCGATGCCCAGTCGTCCTTGGTCGCCATGTACGGGACGACGTAGTCACCGGGGGGGATGTTCATGGGGGCGAGTGCACCCAGCACTCCGTCTTCGTCGGGGATGCGGGCGTAGTCGTTCTTGTGCCAGTTGAGCACGGTGTGGAAGAGCGAGCTGACGACGAAGACCATCACCGCCGCGAGCACGATGGGGATCCAGAGGGACACGATCGAAACGACCATGGGGCCACCTCCGCGAGTAGGGGAGCACGACGCGCGCTGGTCAGCGTATCGTTCCGCCGAGACCGCAGCAAGCGCGCAAGCGGCGCGTGCTCAGCCCAGCCACGCTTCGGTGTACAGCAGCACGGCGCCCGACGGGTAGACGATGGATCCATCGGTCGCCGTCAGGACGACGATCCGGTAGATCATCTCCAACGGTACCGTGTCCACGAACTCCCGTCGTAGCCGCAAGCCGTTGAGGTAGACGGGAAGGCAGCCCCGGGCCCGAACCGAAATGCACGGGCCGTCGTGGTTGGACGTCACGACGAGTCCCGCCTTGGCCTCCCAACGAATCAGGTCCGCGAGGGTGTGGGCGCGGTCGACGTGTCCCTGGATGGTCTCGTAGCCGACCGGCCGGATACGGAGAGACTCTGGGCTCAGGCCGATGATGAGGCGCACTGCCCGGTCGGCGGCTTCGTCCGACAATCGGTTCGTCTCCACGGTGAAGCCCGGCAGCTGGAGCGGGTCGGTGCGTACGATGAGATCGACGGTGTACGTGCCGTCCGCGTTGCCGGCCTCGAGGAGGGGCGTCTCGAAGGTCTCGAACCCGATGCGCTCCGCCCGCAGGCGGTAGACCCCGGGCTGGGGTGCTTGTAGTCGATACCCTCCCGCATCGTCGGCGATGCTCACCGCCACCTGGGCACCCTCCCGGTCGAGAAGCGTGACGAGCGCCGTGGGTACCGAAGCGTCGTTCCCGTCCTCCAGCACCCGTCCCTGGAATGTCTGGGCGTCCGCCCCCTGGGGCGTCGCCGCCAGGAAGCCGGCGGTGAGGAGGCTGACAACGACGGCGAGGCCGCCGCTTCTCATCGAACCCACCCCGGCGTGTACATGAGGACTCCACCTGCGGGATACTGGATGCTCTCCTTCGGGGCCATGACGATGACCGTGTGAAGCATGTCCAGTGGCACGAGATCGAAGGTCTCGGGCGTCAGGGCGAAGCCGTCCAGATAGACGGGGAGACACCCGTAGTTGCGTACGAGGTAGCACGGCCCGTCGTCGTAGATGATGACTTCCACCCCGGCATAGTTGCCCCAGCGCATGACGTCGGTGAGGTCGTGGACACGGTCCACGTGATCCTGCAGGTCGGCGCGTCGAAGGGGTTCCCAGCGTAGCGCGGCAGGCGACACGCCGGTGAGCAGCCGGACCTGACGATCGACCTCCCGATTGGTCACCTCCAGCCCTTCGATGGGCACGGGGGAACGCTGCACCAGGAGGTCGAGGGGATACACACCGTCGGCTCGACCCATCTCGAGGAGGGGCGTCTCCAGCGGGTCGTAGCCGATGCGCTCGGCTCGTAATCGATAGATGCCCGGCTCGGGGACCTCGAGGGAGTAACGGCCCAGCGAGTCGGCGGCGGTGACGGCCTGCTCATCCCCGTCTGCGTCGACCAGCCGCACGACGGCAGTGGCGACGGGCCGCTCGTCTTCACCGTCGAGGACGCGCCCCTCCACCGTCTGAGCTCCCGCGTCCCCTCCGAACCCCAGGAGGAGGAAGCCCACGGTCGTGGCAAGCGCGCGTCGATCAGCCATACGGTGAAACGACCTCCCTGTCCTCAGACTCGCAAGGAGCCGTACGGCGGGGTCGGCTGCTCCTTACGACTCGACGGGGCGCCGAAGCGGCGTCTGGTCGACGACGGTCGGCCGCTATGCGTTCGAAGCCAAAACGTTCTTGGCCGTCGACACCACGTTGTCCACCGAGAAGCCGAACTTCTCGAACAGCACCTCGGCCGGCGCCGACGCGCCGAAGTGGTCCAGCGCAACCGCGGCGCCACCATCGCCCACCCAACGGTGCCACCCGAAGCTGCTGGCCGCTTCCACCGAAACCCGCCCCGGCACGTCCGGCGGGAGCACGGTATCGCGGTACTCGGCGTCTTGCTGCTGGAAAAGGAACCAGCTCGGCATGCTCACCACACGGGTGGGGACGCCGTCGGCCTCGAGCACCTCCGCGGCCTCGACGGCCAGCCCGAGTTCGGAGCCGCTGGCGACGAGTATCAGGGTCGGCTCACCCGTCGAGGCCTCGCTCAAGACGTAGGCGCCCCTCCGGAGTCCCTCCGCCGAGGCCAGAGCCCGGCCGCCCACGGTGAGCCCGCCGCCACGAGCGGCCGCACTCCCTTCGCGAGCGAGGAGGGGAACGGTCTGTCGGCTCAGCGCCAGAAACGAGGGTCCGTCACGACGCTCGATGGCCACGCGCCACGCCACCTCCGTCTCGGGACCGTCGCCGGGGCGGAGGTCCAGGACGTTGGGTATGGCCCGAAGGGCCGCCATCTGCTCCACCGGCTGGTGCGTGGGGCCGTCCTCGCCTAGGCCGATGGAGTCATGGGAGAAGACGTACACGACGGGCTGCTCCATGAGGCCCGCGAGGCGGATGGCCGGGCGCATGTAGTCGGAGAAGATGAGGAACGTCCCCCCGTAGGGCCGAAGGCCACCATGCAACGTCATGCCGTTCATGATGGAGCCCATGGCGTGCTCCCGGACCCCGTAGTGGACGACACGTCCGGCGGGCGTCTCGGGCAGCAGGCTGTCGGCCCCGTCGATGTCGGTCTTGTTCGAACCTCCGAGATCCGCGGAGCCCCCCACGAGTTCGGGGATGCCTGCGGCCAGTCCCTGAAGCACCTTGCCCGACCACGCCCGGGTCGCGGCCGCTTTCTCGGCGGCGGCCAGATCGGGCACCTGTGCCTCCCACCCTTCCGGCAGACGTCTCTCCATGACACGGAGGTACTCGGCCGCGGCCTCGGGATGCTCGGTCCGGTACGCGGAGAAGCGGGCCTCCCACGCCTCCCGGAGACGCTCCCCCTTCGCGACACACGCCCGCCAGTGCTCCCGCGCCCCGTCATCCACGAAGAAGGGCTCGAGAGACGGATAGCCGAGATTCTTCTTCGTGGCCTCGATCTCGTCGGCGCCCAGCGGGGCGCCGTGGGACGACGCACTTCCCGCCTTGCCCGGGGATCCGTAGGCGATGGTGGTACGGAGTACGATGAGGGTGGGGCGCTCCGTTTCCTCCTTCGCCTCACGGAAGGCGAGATCGATGGCCTCCAGGTCGTTCCCGTCGTGGACATCCACGACGTGCCAGCCGTACCCCTCGAAGCGCCGTCCCTGATCCGTGGAGGAGGAGAGGTCGGTGCTGCCTTCGATGGTGATGCGGTTGTCGTCGAACACCCAGATGAGCTTCCCGAGCTTCTGATGCCCGGCAATGGCGGCCGCCTCGTGGGAGACGCCCTCCATGAGGTCACCGTCGGAACAGAAGGCGTACGTGAAGTGGTCGACGATCTCGTGCCCCGGCCGGTTGAAGGCCCGGGCGAGCCAGCGTTCGGCCAGGGCGAAGCCCACCGAGTTCGCCACTCCCTGTCCGAGCGGCCCTGTGGTGGTCTCCACCCCCGGTACGTGTCCGTACTCGGGATGACCCGCCGTGGGCGAGCCCCACTGCCGGAAGTTCTCGATGTCCTCCTCGCTCACGTCGTACCCGCTCAGATGGAGGAGCGAGTAGATGAGCATGGAGGCGTGGCCCACCGACAGGATGAAGCGGTCACGGCCGAGCCACGACGGCTCCCGGGGATCGTGTCTGAGGTGACGGTGAAAGAGCACGTAGCCGACAGGGGCCAGAGCCATGGGCGTGCCCGGGTGACCCGAATTGGCCTTCTGCACGGCATCCATGGAGAGGACGCGGATGGCGTCGATGGCCAGTTGCTCGGTGCTGCTCGCCTGCTCGGTGGTGCTCATGGGATCATCCTACGACGAAGTTCACCAGGCGGCCGGGCACGTGGATCACCCTCCGCTCCTCTCCTTCCTCCAGGTGCCGCGCCACATTCTCTTCGGCCCGCGCCGCTCCGACGACCTGCTCCTCGGTCGCATCCTTTGCCACGGACAGGGTCGCGCGGAGCTTTCCATTGACCTGCACGGCGATCTCCACGGTGCTCTCCACCGCCTTCTCCGGATCGAAGTCGGGCCAATTCGCGCCGTCGAAGATGCTCCCATCGTGCCCCAGCCGCTCCCAGAGTTCTTCGGCCATGTGGGGCGCGAAGGGCGCCACCATGGGCACCAGCGGCTCCACTTCGGCGCGCACCGCCGTGCGCCCGCCGGCTCGAACGACGTTCAGGCACTCCATGAGAGCCGCCACAGCGGTGTTGTAGCTCAGCCGTGGAATCTGCTCCGTGACCTGACGGATGGTCTGGTGGACCTTCCGCTCGACGTCGGGATCGGCCTCGCCCTCCTGTGCACTCACCACCGTGTCGAAGAGCCGATGCAGGAATCCGAAGGGCCCCTGGATGCCCTGCGGACGGTAGTCGCCACCCTCCTCGAAGGGCCCCAGGAACATCAGGTACGTGCGGAACGTGTCCGCGCCGAACTCCTCGATGATGGGGTCCGGAACGATGACGTTGCCCCGGCTCTTGGACATCTTCGACCCTTCCCGGATGATGAGCCCGTGAGCCCGGAAGACGTCGTACGGCTCCTCGAAATCCAGGTGACCGAGGTCCTTCAGCACCATGGTGACGAAGCGCGAATACAGCAGGTGCAGCACGGCGTGTTCGTTTCCGCCGATGTAGGCGTCGACGGGCAGCCACTTCCGCGTGATGGCCGTATCGAAGGGCCGATCGTCGAAGTCCGACGACGGGTATCGCAAGAAGTACCAGCTCGAATCCAGGAAGGTGTCCGAGACGTCGGTCTCGCGACGGGCGTCACCTCCACACTCCGGACACGTCGTTTCATACCACGACTCGACACGCGCCAGCGGGCTCACACCCGAGTCGTCGGGCTTGAAGTCCTCCACCCTCGGTAACACCACGGGCAGTTGATCCTCAGGGACACCGACCGGCCCACAGGCGTCACAGTGGATGATGGGGATGGGTGGCCCCCAGTACCTCTGTCTCGAGATGCACCAGTCGTGGAGGCGGAAGTTGATCTTCGCTTCGCCCCATCCCTGTTCGGCAGCCCATGCCGTAACCGCGTCCACGGACTCGGACACGTCGGTGCCATCGAACGATCCCGCGTTCACCAGTCGCCCGGGCCCGACATACGCCTCGTCCAGCGGTGTATCCGCGTCGTCGTCGGGCGCCGCCACCACGCGGACGATGGGCAGATCGAACGTGGTCGCGAACTCGAAGTCGCGCTCGTCGTGGCCAGGCACGGCCATGATGGCGCCGGTCCCATAGTCCATGAGGACGTAGTCGGCGATCCAGATGGGGATGATCTCACCCGTGGCGGGGTTCCGGCAAAACCCACCCGTGGGCACGCCGGTCTTGGTCTTGTCCGCCTTCTGGCGCGCAACCAGGTCCTTCTTGGACGCCCGGTCGATGTAGGCGTACACCGGGGCGCGGACGCCGTCGTCGGTGACCGCCTCCACCAGAGGATGCTCGGGAGACAGCACCATGTACGTGGCGCCGAACACGGTGTCCGGACGGGTCGTGTAGACCTCGATGGACGTACCCGTCTCGTTGCCGTCGGAATCGACGACCGGGAAGCTCAGCTGCGCACCGGTGCTGCGCCCGATCCAGTTGTGTTGCGCCTTGAGGGTGGTCTCCGACCAGTCGATGTCATCCAGATTCGCCAGGAGACGCTCGGCGTAGTCGGTGATCTTGAAGAACCACTGGGCGATCCTCCGCTGCTCCACCGGCGTGCCGCACCGCTCGCATGCCCCGCCCACCACCTGCTCGTTGGCCAACACGGTCATGCACGACGGGCACCAGTTGACCGGAGCCTCCTTCCGCTCGGCCAGCCCGTTGTTGAAGAGCTGCAGGAAGATCCACTGGGTCCACTTGTAGTACGCCGGGTCGGTGGTATCCACCGAGTGGTCCCAGTCGAACATCCCCCCGATCCGCCGCAGCTGGCGCGTGAAGTTCTTCACGTTCGACGGGATCAGGTCCATGGGATGGGTCCCGATCTTCAACGCGAAGTTCTCCGAGTGGATCCCGAAGGCATCGAAGCCCATGGGCTCGAAGACGTCCCTGCCCTGCAGCCGGTGGTACCGACCGTGGACGTCGGCACCGGTGAACGCATAGATGTTGCCCACATGGAGTCCCTCGGCGGAGGGGTAGGGGAACATCATGAGGTTGTAGAACGGGTCCTGGGCGTTCTCCAACTCCTCGCGCGTGAACGTGTTGGTGCCGCGCTCGTCCCAGTAGCGCTGCCATTTTTCTTCGACCGCAGACGGGTCGTATCCGCCGTTCTCTTCGTTGACCATTGATCGGGTATCCGGGATCCGGGGGCACGGTGATGGTCGAACCCCCTCTCAGGGAAGTCGCAAAGCTACAGGTGCGGTCCGGTGACCCCAAGGGGGCGCGGACGGCCTGGAACCGGCCGGCGCGAGGGCGCGGCCGGACGTAGGCGACGGACGTCGCCTACAGCTGCGTAAGTCGGATCGTGAGCGTGGCCGCTTCGGGCCCGCTTCCGAAGTCGAAGGTGTCCGACTCGTTGATCAACGTGAGTACATCGTCGGACCGCCTGTAGGTGAACGTGCCCGACGCGAACTCGAAGATGGCCGGGTCCAGGAAGACCTCTCCCGACAGCGTCTCCGTTACGCCCATCCCGTCGTTGAAGCTGGCCGTGACGCGGCGACGGCCATCGATGAAGCGGTCCACCGTGAGTGACATGGACGCCCCGTCCCGAGCGACGAGATCGACGGTGGCGCCCCCGGCGCTACGGTACTCGTAGCTGTTGGCGACCCAACGCCCCGTGAGGTCGATCCCGAGGGAAGTAGAGCACCCGGCGGTCATCATCGCAACGGCCATGGCCGCCCACATTCTCTTCGCCTTCATGCCTGGTGCACCCCCGGAGTCCGCGCGTTTCTCATGATAGTGTATCTTCCGCGACCATGTCGACCAACTCCAAAAAGATCTCGGGCTCCAGTCTGCGGAACGCCTTCGAGGAGATCATCTGGCCGCGGAAAGGGCTGCTCGCCGTCGGTCTGATTCTCATCGTGATGAACCGTCTCTCGGGCCTCGTCCTACCTTGGGCTACGAAGTTCATCATCGATGATGTCATCGCCAACAGCGACATCCAGATGCTGTACTTCATCCTCGCGGGGGTCGGAGCCGCCGTGACGGTGCAGGCGGCAAGCTCCTATGCGCTGACCATGCTCCTGAGCGTGGAGGCCCAGAACCTCATCGCCAACCTGCGCGCCCAGGTCCAGGAGCACGTCCTCCAGCTTCCGGTGCACATCTTCGACAACACGAAGTCGGGGGAGCTGGTCTCGCGCATCATGGATGACGTCGAAGGAGTCCGGAACCTGGTGGGGACCGGGCTCGTCCAACTGGTGGGCGGAACCGTAACGGCGGTGGTCGCCTTCACCTTCCTCGTTCGCATCGATCCGGTGATGACGGGGCTGGCCCTGGTGCCCCTGGCGGCATTCGCCTTCGTCTCCACCAAGGCGTTCCAGACGCTGCGACCGGCCTTCCGGGAACGTGGCAAGATCCGAGCGGAGGTCACCGGCCGGCTTACGGAGGCCCTCGGCGGGATCCGCATCATCAAGGGCTTCCACGCCGTGGAGAAGGAAGCGGCGATCTTCCTGGACCGGGTCATGAGGATCTTCGACAACGTCAAGACGACCCTCACGACCTCGAGCCTCGTCACCAGCCTGGGGAGCTTCTTCATGGGGCTGGCCAGTGTCCTCATCATGGGGTACGGCGGATACCTCGTCGTGCAGGATCAGATCACGGTGGGGGAGCTCTTCTCCTTCACGCTCTTCCTCGGCTTCCTCATCGCCCCGGTGGTCCAGATGGCCAACATCGGGACCCAGATGACGGAGGCCTTCGCGGGCCTCGACCGCACCGCAGAACTCCTCTCGTGGCCCCAGGAGGACGACGATCCCGACCGGGTAGTGGAGATGCCGGAGATCGCCGGCCACCTCCGCTTCGAGGACGTCCACTTCGCCTACGAGGAGGACAAGCCCGTCCTCAAAGGGGTCAGCTTCGAGGCCACTCCGGGCATGGTCGTGGCCCTGGTGGGCAGCTCCGGGTCCGGAAAGTCCACCATGGCCGGTCTGGCGGCGAGCTTCCTCACCCCGGACGAGGGGAGGGTCGTCGTCGACGGTGTGGACCTCCGAACGGTCATCCTGTCCACGTACCGCAAGCAGCTCGGTCTCGTGTTCCAGGACGATTTCCTCTTCGACGGCACCATCCGCGAGAACCTCCGTTTCGCGCGGCCCGATGCCGAGGACCCGCAGATCGTCGAAGCGGCGGAGAAAGCCTACGTGATGGAGTTCGCCGACCGCTTTCCCGAGGGGCTCGACACCATCATCGGAGAGCGGGGCGTGAAGCTGTCCGGAGGGCAGCGCCAACGGGTGACCATCGCGCGGGCGCTCCTGGCCGATCCCCGCATTCTCTTGCTGGACGAAGCGACCTCGAGCCTGGACACGGAGAGTGAGGCGCTCATCCAGAAGAGCCTCAACGACCTGCTCCGGGGACGCACCACCATCGTCATCGCCCACCGGCTCTCAACCATTCAACGCGCCGACCTCATCCTGGTCATCGAAGACGGACGGATCGTCGAGCGTGGACGCCACGACGATCTCATGGCCCTGGAAGGCCGGTACCATCAGCTCTACACGGTGCAGGCGCGTATCTGACGTCAGCGGTTACAACGCACGTCCATGAGGCCGAGATTCACCGGAATCTGGATGTTCAGTCGTGCACCGGGCTCGAGGCGGGCCGAACGTGTGACGCACCGCTCACCCAGCGTCAGATCGAACTCGAGGCTGACGTCGGAAATGCGGTCCAGCCGCACGCGGAAGGTGCGTGTCTGGGTGGACTGAACGGTGCCCAGGCGATCGCGGCGGCCGTCCACCCAGATCCAGAACCTGGCGTCCTGCGTCCGCTGATTGTGGATGGTGATGATGAGGCCCGGCGCGCTGCTGCCCCGGAAGGAGACTTCCCGCCCCCCGCTCCCGGTGGTACATCCGGCCGCTAGTGCCGCGACGGTGAATGCGGCCAAGACCGCACGTCGACCGCGTCGCCTGGTCGGGGAGCGGTTACGTCGGCGACGCGTCGCCCGACTTTCTGCTTACCGGCGAAAAATGGTCGCAGATGATCTACATGACATACGGACCGGACGGCCAGGTGTGGGCCATCGACTGG
>CALJKZ010000264.1 GCA_937983085.1 uncultured Gemmatimonadales bacterium | reverse complement strand
GGGGCCCGGCACCTCGGCGCGAAAGAGCTGCATGCCGCCAACACCGAGATACGGGAGGACCGCGATGACCAACACGATGATCCCCATGCCGCCGATCCAATGCGTCATGGAGCGCCAGAAGAGGATGCCGTGGGGCAGGCTCTCGACGTCGCCGAAGACGGTGGCTCCCGTCGTCGTGAAGCCGGACATGGCTTCGAAGAAGGCGGCGACGGGAGAACCCAGGACGCCGCTGAAGAGGTAGGGCAGGCTGCCGAAGGCCGCCGTGGCCGCCCACGCGAAGGTGACGATGGCGTACCCCTCCCGGGCCGTGACGTCACCGCTGAACCGTGTTCGAGCGTACACGGCGCCTCCCACGGCGAACGTCACGACGGCGGCGAGGAAGAAGCCGGGGGCGTCGCCGTCTCCGTAGCCCAGTGCCACGACCCCGGTGACGACCATGGAGACTGCGAGGAAGACCTGAAGGAGGCCCACCACGTTCAGGACCTTCCAGAGCGACATCAGGCGGCCGTGCGCATCAGGCGAAGAGGGCTTCGATCTGAGGAATGGCGTCGGGCATGGCGAAGACGATGACGTCGTCGCCGGGCAGGATCACGTCCTCTCCCCGTGGGAGGATGATGTCGCCGCCGCGGATGATGGTGCCGACGACCCCCCGTTTCGGGAACGCCGCCTCCCGCAGGGCCATTCCAGCGATCTTCGATCCTTTTCGCACCTCGAACTCGATGGCCTCGGCCTCGATGCCGGAGAGGGAGGCGACGGTCATCACTCGACCTCGCCGGACGCGTCGGAGGATGGCGTTCACCGCCGAGATGCGGGGCGAGATGCTGGCGTCGATGCCCACGGCGGGAACGAGCTTGAGGTACTCGAACTTGTGGACCAGGGCGAGGACTTTCCGCGCACCCGCCTCTTTGGCCAGCAGGCTCGAGAGAAGGTTCGTCTCGTCGTTGCCGGTGGCCGCCACGAACCCGTCGCTCCCGCTCACCCCTCCCATCTCCAGAGGCCCGAGATCGGTGCCGTCGGCGGGGAGGACCAGGGACTTCGGAAGCCGTTTGGCCAGCTCCATGCACCGGCGCTTGTCGCGGTCGAGAATCGTGCAGTGGACGTCGTTCTGTTCCAGCAGTTCGGCCAGATACTGCCCCTCCGGGCTCCCGCCGGCGATCATGACCCGCTTCAGGTCGAACTTGTCGTAGCCGGCCAGCGGTGGGACGTCCTCCAGTTCGGCAGTGGGCGCGAGGAGGTAGATCTTGTCCCCGGCCTCGATGGTGGAGTCGGCCTTCGGGATGATGGTACGGCCGTCGCGAACAATGGCCGCGGTCACGTAGTGGTATCCGCCGGGAGAGAAGGTGGCGCGCAGGTTGCGGATGGAGCGGCCCGCCACCGGCGCACCCTCGCGGACGGTGAGACCGATGAGTTGGACCCGCCCCCCCGCGAAGTCCGACACCTCGGTGAAGGCAGCGTTTTGGAGGAGCTGGAGGGTGTCGCGAGCGCACTCCCGCTCGGGGTTCACCATGAGGTCGATCCCCATCTGCTCCCGGGAGAGCACCGAGTCGGTCTGGTAGTAGTCGGGGTTGGAGATGCGGGCGACCGTGTACTCCACCCCCATCCGCTTGGCCGCGAGGCACGCGATGAGGTTGACCTCGTCCCGGCTCGTCACGGCGAGGAGCATGCTCGCCTTCTTGACGTTCGCCTTCTCCAGGACGGAGAGTGCGGCTCCATTCCCGACCATCGTCTGGATGTCCAGGAGCTGGGCCGCGTGCTCTGCCTGCTCGGGATCCGATTCGATGAGCACCACGTCCTGATGCTCTTCGGAGAGCCGTTGGGCGAGGTGAAAGCCGACCTCGCCGGCTCCGACGACCAGAACCCTCATGTACGGTGGGGGGGCGAACCGTGGGGAGTGTCCACGCTGCCGACCTGTGTTCTGAAGACCCCGACCCGCATGGCCGGCGCCGTGGGAGAAAGGTAGTGCGTGTGCGCCGAACTGAGTACGCGTGAGGATCGGAGAAGGCTATCTTCTTCGCTTCGGGCCCGTAGCTCAGTTGGTTAGAGCAGCCGACTCATAATCGGTAGGTCCCAGGTTCAAGTCCTGGCGGGCCCACTGGCCGGGAGTCCAGCGGTGGCTGGGCTTCCGGCGTTTTCGTGCCGGGTCGGCTTCAGGACGGGGGACGCCTTTGTCGTTCACGTGGCGCCACGTGCGCGCCGTCCTCCGATCGGATGTCGCTGGCGCGCAGCCGGACGATGGAGCCGATGCGGCGTCCCGTCTCGCCCGCGAGCACGAGAAGCATCGGCAGGTAGGCGTGCCCCTTCGGGGCCGCCGTGAGCATCGCCTCGAACTCGGCGTCGGTGAGCCTAGGCCGCTCGGGGTTCTTCTCACCTTCGGCCTTCAGGTGGCTGAAGGGGTCCGACCGCGTCAACGGCTTTGACAGGAGAGTAACGACGCACCCATCTACGCATTACCCTTGTTCAGATGAATCCCAAGTCCGTTCACCAGAACACGATCATTGGCCAACGTGGGGTCAATCTCGTCGAGCGCCGTGTGCTCGACATGGGCCACGTCTGGAACGCGACGACCATCGATGCCGGAATTGATGGGGTCATCGAGCTTCGCAAGCCTGATGGCGTGGCGACGAACCTCGTGATTCAGGCCCAGGTGAAAACGACCTCAGGTGATCTGCCCAGCGAAACGGCCGAGTCGTTCCGGTGGCCGGTAAGCGCGCGCGATGTGAGCTACTGGTTGGGAGGCAACGCACCCGTCGTGCTGTTTGTCGTCCACCTGGGGTCGGAGAGTGTCTACTGGGTCGACGTGAAGAGCTACTTCGCCGCCCCCTCTCGCGCGAAGGACAAGAGCATACGGTTCAGCAAGTCCGGGAACCGTTTCGATGGCTCGTCTTCGGATTCGCTTTCCCGGGTCGCGAGTCCTCTCGGACTCGGCGTCTACCTTGGTCCCCCGCCCAAGGAAGAGACCCTCGTTTCCAACCTGCTTGAAGTAACTGGCTTCAGTCCGACGATCTACGTCGGCCAATCCAAATGCGATAAGGCGGGGGCGATATGGCCTATCCTCAACGAGGTCTTCGACGAGGCCCCAGGAGAGTGGTTTCTGAAGGGCAGCCAGATTCTCTCGTTCGTCGACCTGGACGTTGCCGGTTGGTCCGATGTGGTGGAGGCCGGGACGGTGGATTCCATTGAGTCAGCGCACTTCGCACAATCGGACGATCCGGATCTGCGACGTGACTTCGTTCGCCTCATGAACCGCTCACTCAGGGCGCGGCTGTGGGGAGTTGGGGTCGGATGGAGCAAGGAGCATCACTGCTTCTACTTCATTAGGAATCGGAGAAGGAAGCGTCCGGATCGCACCTTCAACTACCGGTCCACGAAGCAGAGATCCACCCGCGACGTGGTGAAGTGCTACCGCCGGGACGACGGGTCCTTCCGCTTCTGTCGTCACTCAGCCTTGGAGGCGTCTTTCCTCCGAGACCGGTCCCGGTGGTTCCTTGAACTCGTCCCGACGTACCACTTTACGAGGGATGGAAAGGAACGAGACGGTTTCCGGGATCAGCACCTAAAGAAGATCAAGGAGTTTGAGCACAACCGCGCTGTGAGAGGTCAGGTCGTGATGTGGGCCAGCGTGCTGACCGACGTGGATGACGCGTTGGGCTTGGGATACCCGCATCTCCGGTTTGGTGAACTCCAGACGTTCGATCTGGAGGTAGGAATCGACGAGGAAACCTGGACCGGAAGGGAGGTCCCCAAGACACCGCCGGACGACACGCTACCCTTGTTGGACTCATGAACGTCGGCCATCTGCCCGAGCCGGAGCTAGAGTTCGGCACCGGCAATCACGTCGACATTCGATTCGGGATCACCAGCCACGGTCCTCTAGACGTGGATCGACAGGACCTCCGCTCTATCCGAGTCGGGATCGTCGGGACCGCAGAGGGCATTGAACACCTTCACACGTGGCTCGACTCGTGCTCTAGAGGCATCGAGGCGAAGAGCAGTCGACAGCCGAACCTCTTTGGCCCCTTCCCAGGGTTCCACCAGGGGGTGTCCTTTCGATCCGACCTGGTCGTGGAGGCGAAGAACTGTCGCGCGATTCCGAGCCAACAGTTCAAGGATCTAGCGGACAGGGCGTCGCACAACACCTTGGCGGCCGGGGCCTCCGAGTTGTTCTGCAACGAGTTGTCGATCCTTCAGGAGGCGCACAGGACGGATGTGGTGATCTGCGCTCTCCCGATGGAGATCCTTCGCGACATGATCCGAGGGTATCGCTCGCAGGATCGTGCTGGGTCCGAAGATCTGAACTTCCGTCGACTGCTGAAGGCGAGAGCCATGCAGTCGATCTCCTCCCCAATCCAACTTGTCCTCCCCACCACGTATCGCCCCGAGTACCGCAAGGAACTGCCTGCGGAGTCGCGGAAGGCCATTCGGCTCCAGGATGAGGCCACCAGGGCGTGGAATATTCACACGGCGCTCTATTACAAGGCAGGGGGCACGCCGTGGAGGATTCGTACTGAGAGCGATGCCTTCTCCGTGTGATATGTGGGCGTCTCGTTCTTCGTAGGAGAGGGCGACGAGCTGCATACGAGCGTCGCTCAGGTGTTCAATGAGCGCGGTGACGGGCTCATCATCCGAGGTGGGCTGGCGAAGGTCTCCAAAGAGGATCGGCAACCGCACCTAGAAGCGCAGGGCGCGTTCGAACTTCTGGACGCTTCGCTCACCCGGTACCGCCAAGAGCACAAGACTGCTCCCGCTAGGGTGGTCCTTCACAAGACATCCCGGTTCAGCCCGCAGGAGCAGGACGGCTTCGAGAGCGCGTGCGCCGAACACCGCATTGACGACATCGACCTGGTATGGATCCGGAGGTCGAATACACGGCTCTTCCGGGACGGCCGCTATCCGCCCCTTCGCGGCACGTTCCTTCGCGCCGAGGATCGGTGTGTCTTGTACACGCGGGGTAGCGTTGACTTCTACTCGACTTACCCGGGGATGTACGTGCCTCGTCCGCTTTCGTTGCACGTCGCGCGGTCTGAACACACGCCCGAGTCAATGGCTCGCGAGGTGCTCGCTCTGACGAAGATGAACTGGAACGACACGCAGTTTGACAACCGCGACCCGATTACGATCAAGGCTGCGCGGAAGGTAGGAGAGATCTTGCCCTACCTGGCTCCCTCTGATCGCATGCAGGCCCGGTTCAGTTACTACATGTAGGGATCCCGACGGGAACCGCTGCGACACCGATGAGTGCCAGGTTCTCCCCGATCAGGAGCAATGACAGCATGCCAGAGCCAACCGCTGCCGTGGCCATCGTGTCGGGGATCCCTTCCCTGTTTCGCAACATGCGACAGATGTCCACTAGATGAGAGCGCCCCCCCCGGAGCACGACACGCCGATCGAACTCTTCACGGTCCACGGTACGTTCGCAAAGCGCGCGAAGTGGGTCGAGCCGCACTCTGAGTTCATGGCTTACCTGCGCGAGTGCTTGCCCGTCGTGTCTGTCACTCCGTTCCGCTGGAGCGGTGCAAACACCTTCCGTGCCCGCATCCGAGCCGCCGACGCGTTCTGCGAGCTTCTGGAGGGGCGTGTCTCGGAAAGGCCGAACTACCGGCGATTCGCTATCTGTCACAGTCACGGAGGTAACGTAGCTCGCCGCGCCGCCGCACTGGGTCTTGTCGACGGTCTCATCACTCTGTCTAC
>CALJKZ010000263.1 GCA_937983085.1 uncultured Gemmatimonadales bacterium | reverse complement strand
CTCGTGGAGGCCGAGCAGTTGGCTCGTGCGGCCGTGGACGCCAACGGCGCCCGCGGCGAGGCCTGGGGCGTGTTGGGGGCAGTCTATCGCTGGCAGCGCCGGAACGGAGCCGCGGTGGAAGCCCTCCGGCGCGCACGCTCTCTCGCCCCCAACGACGCTGGGGTGCGCGACCAGCTTCGCTCGGCGGAGGCGGCCCTCATGCCCGTGGTACGACCGTCGATCCGGGGCGAAGACGACTCGGATGCCAACCGGATGGTGACCACCCAACTGGTGGGTCGGTACCACCCCACGCCCCGGCTGAACGTCCGCGGAGAAGCGTATCGAAGGGATCTTCGCCAGGATCTGTCCTTGGGGCGCCTGGAGCGCTCGGCCATGGGCGTGTTCCTCTCCGGCACGTACGAACTGGACCCGGGATGGCTCCTGACCGCGGGTGCGGGAGGAAGCCGCACCGACGGCTTCGACGATCCCACGCTCCTATCGTACCGGGTGGCGGTGCGTTCGCCCCAGCGTAGGCCCGTGGACGTGACCGTCGACTTCGCGTCCTTCGGGGTCGACGAGACGGCGGCGATGGCGGAACGGGGCGTGAGAAGCACCCAGCTTCTCGTGTCGGCGGCGTGGCGCCCGTCTCTCGATTGGCGCGTGGACGGTCAGGTCGGCATGGGGAGCTACGAAGCCACCGAGTCCAACGGGCGTCGGAGCCTCCTTCTTGCGGCCACCCGGACCGTGGGCTCCGAGCTCTTCCTCGGCGGCGGATTCCGAGCGTTCTCCTTCGAGAAGAACCTCTTCGACGGCTATTTCGATCCCGACTTCTACGGCGTCCTCGAGGTCAGCGGCACGTGGGTGCGCCGTCCGCTACCGTGGAGCTTCCTCGTCGAGGTGGCCCCGGGCGTCGAGCAGGTCACAGCCGACGGTGACCCCAGCCTCACGGTGCGGGGCAACGGGAGGGCGGCGTACCAGTTCGCCGGTGTCAGTGAAGTATCGCTGTCCCTTTCGTACTCCACGGCCAGCGTGACGACCTTCGCCTCGGGTGGCGGAGGCTACGACTACGTCTCCGTCGTCCTGGGGATGCGCTGGATCCTCTGACGGGACGCCGACAGGTCGTGCCGCGTCGCCTCAGTCGTCGATATCGGCCTCGACGACCTTGATCCCACCCAGACCCGCGGCCACGTAGAGCGTCTTGCCACGGTACATGATGTGGTTCGCCGACTGCAGATCGTCGAAGCGCAGGCGCCCCAGGAGCTGGATGGTCACCGGGTCGCCGCATCGGATATCGTCGAAATCGTCGTCCGTGGCGGCGGCATAGATGCCGGCCTCACCGTTGGAGATGAACATGACGTCGTCGTCGACGGTGACGGAATTGGTGACGACCACTGACGGGTCCAGGCCCAAGCTTGCCGGGTCAGGCCGAGGTACGTTGCCGACGATCTCTCCGGTCTCGATGCACATGACCTGAACCCCCTCGGGGCCGGCGGCGATGAATGCCAACTCGCCGGCGACCTCCACCGTAGACTTCGATTCGGGAACGTTGGCGCCGGGGAAGGGATAGCTCGCCAGAAGATTCATGGAGCCACCCGGGAAGACGCCCTCCTCGAAGACCGAGATTCTGCCGGGCGTTCCTTGAGCGACCAGTAGCCGATCTCCGTCCTGATCCCACGCCACCCACCGTGCGTCGTCCAGCGGGAACTCGCCCAGGAGGGACAGATCGTCCTGATCGAATGCGTACACGGCGCCGTCGTCGCCGGAGGTCGCGTACAGGATGTCTCGTGCCACCATCACGCTCGTCGCGGCGAAGCTGGCCACCGGGGCGCGGACCGCGTTGTCGAGCGTGAACTTCTTTCCCCGAAAGCTGATCCGCTCGACGAGGGCCGACGAGGGAAGGAGGGGGTCCGAAGACAGCTCTGCCAGGTACGCGGCGTTGTCGTCGATGGTGACCGCGTTGACGTCCGTGTCGTCGAAGACAGCTGAGGAGCGTAGCCGGGGCACGTCCTTGTTCAGCTTCTCCAGGTAGTCGATGCCGCCCAGTGCGGGAGTGCCGCGGAAGTTGTAGGACACCACCGCCTTGTTGCCGCCGGTCACCCAGACGGACGTCGCTTGGACGACTTCTCCCGACACCGTGGGCGGGTCGACCTCGGCTTCCAGCGTGAGGGTGATGGACGACGGGGCCAGGGCCGGGCCTGTGCTCATGGCCATGGTACCGTCTCGGTGGGCCGGCCTGGAAGCTACGATGGACCAGCTGCCGGTCGAGGAGGCGGGCGCCGTTCGGAAGGCGGTGAGCGCCGCTTCGTCGATGGGTACGCTTGCGTCGGGGTAGGTCACCCGCTGGCCAAGAACCCACTCGTCGTTCGTTACCTCGACACGGTCGTTCGCCTCGTCTCCAGGGACGAGGATCTGCTCGTAGCAGCCCGTCAGGGCCACGATGGTTGCGGCGGGAAGGATGAGCTGCCTGTGCGTCTTCATGGTCGATTCCGGTGTTTGGAAAGGTCCCCGCCACCCCCCGACGAGCGGAAGCAAATGTAGTCAGCCGACGTGCCGCATCGGCATCTTTTTCTCGGTGTCGGCATCGAATACGCGACGGTCCGTGCCCCGCGGAAGCCTTTCGTGGAGGGCTCCACCGCCTATCCGACGGTCTTGGAAGCCTCCCGGCCCGGGGATCCTTGCCACGGATCAATGCCTTTCGCGAGCTTGATGGTCCAAGATCCATGCCACATACCGAAGGGACGACGATGCGCCGAATGCACCTCCTCCTGTTCGCCCTCGCCTTGTTCGCACCGGCAGCGGTCGAAGCCCAACCACGCTTCATGGTTGCCGGAGGGTTCACGGCCCCCATGGGCAGCCTCGGCGACGTCGCCGACGCGGGGTATCACGGTCAGGTGGGTCTCTTCGTGTCGGTCCCGAGCGTTCCTCTCGGTCTCCGGGGTGACGGTTTCTTCCATCGGCTCGGGACGTCGGATGCGCTCCTCGAGGACGTTCAGGTCCTCGGGGGTACGCTCAGCGTGGTCTACGACCTGCCGGGGATCTCCCTGGTGCCCTATCTCCTCGCCGGCATCGGGGCATACCAGGTCCAGTCGGGGCCGGTGGGTGCCACCGTGAAATCAAACGACAACGGATACCACGGCGGCTTCGGGGTGAACATCGGCGCGGGGACGGGCATCGCCGCGTTCGCGGAGATCCGCTACGTGAAGATCGGCGGCGACTCGGACGCCACCCTGATCCCCCTTACCTTCGGGCTGAAGCTCTAGTCGAACGGTAAGGTCCGCTGCGCCACGAAGTCGTTACCGTTCGATGGTGACGGCGACGATCTTGAGCCCACCAAGGCCCGCCGCCACCACGAGCACGCCACTTCTGTAGTCCACATGGTTCACCGACTCCAGGGTGCCGAACTGGAGCCGGCCCATGACGCCGACGTTCTGGGCTTCTGAGCATGACGTCTCGTCGAAGGCTTCGTCGCCGGCGGCGACGTACACGCCGGCCTCGCCGTTGGAGATGAACATGAGGTCGTCCTCGACGCTCACGGCGTTGGTGACCACGACGGAAGGATCTAGGCCCAGGCTCGCGGGGTCGGGACGCGGCACCGACCCCACGATGGAACCGTCGTCGAGGCACATGATCTGCACGCCCTCCGATCCTGCCGCGATGAACGCCTTGCCACCAACCACCTCCACCGTCGACTTGGACTCTGGGACGTCGGCACCGTCGAAGGGGTAGGTGCCGAGGAGGTTCAGCGAACCGCCGGAGAAGTTGCCCTCCTCGAAGACCGCGATGCGCCCCGGCGTACCTTGTACGACGACGATGCGACCACCATCGGCATCGTGGGCCACCCAGCGGGCATCGTCCAGGGGGAACTGAGCGAGGATGCTCAGGTCGTTGGCGTCGAGGGCGTACAGGTCTCCCCCGTCGCCCGTGGTCACATAGATCACCTGCCCGACGGCCAGAGCACTCGTTGCGGCGAAGCTGGACAGGTCCTGGCGCCCCGCGCCCAGAATACGGAGGCCGAAGAAGCTGAGTCCGAGGACGTCGAGGGCCGCCGACGAACTGAAGCTCGGGTCGTCGGTGGCGGTGGCGGCGTAGATGGCAGAGCCGTTCAGCCCGACGGCGGACACGTCCGAGTCGGCGAAGTAGGCGGCAGACAGAACCCGCGGGAACCGACCGAACCAGTTGATGATGTAGTCCACTCCTCCGAGGAAGGTGTCGCCTCGCACATTGTAGCTCACCAGGAAGGCGGCGGTGGTCCGCGCCGAGATGGACGTGGCCTGCAGCTCGACGCCGTTCACGGTCGGAGGATCGACCTCGGCGATAAGCCTCAAGTCGACGCTCGACGGCGCGAGGGCGGGGGGCATGAGGGACGGACCACCCGGCGAAGACGCGAAGGTCTGCGGGTCCGGAGGCTCGATGGGGACCTCCTCGTCGGTATACTCGATCCGCTCGGCCAGCGTCGACGAGTCGTTCACGATGGTGACGCGCCCGTCGGTCTCCTCGGAAGGGCCCGCCACCTGCTCGTAGCACGAGGTGAGGGTCCAGGGCACCAGCAGGGTGAACAGCACCAGGCGTGGACGCATGGCTACAGAAGGGCTGGAGGCGTTTGTTCGAGCGGGCACGACGAATCCCTGCACACGTCGCAAAGGTACGCCGACACGCCGTTTCGTCGTAAGGATTTCGTGCCGGGGCGCGAAGCCGAACGGGCCCCTCCGACCTGACCGGAGAAGGAGCGGACTCCGCCTCAGTAGGCGGCCAACTCCACCAAGGCATCCACCACGTCGGGCGCCTGGGGAAGGATCCGGTTCTCCACCTGTGGAGCGTAGGCCACCCAGGTATCCATGGAGGCCACGCGCTTCACCGGCCCGTCGAGGTACTCGAAGAGCTCGTCGGCGATGCGCGCGGCGATCTCGGAGCCGATCCCCCAGGAGAGGCTGTCCTCGTGGACCACCAGCACTTTGTTGGTCTTCTTCACCGAGGCGGCGATCCGCTCCATGTCGAAGGGCTGAACCGTCCCCAGATCGATGACTTCGGCCTCGATGCCGTATAGGTCGGCCGCCACCTTGGCGGCGTCCAGGCTCCGCTTCACCAGCGCACCGCACGTCACCAGCGTGATGTCGGCGCCCTCCCGAACGACCTTCGCCTTCCCGAACGGAATCATGTACTCGGGCCCGGGATTGCGCCCCTTGTTGTACACCTGGCGGTAGAGGTGTTTGTGCTCGAGGAAGAGCACGGGGTCGTCACACCGGATGGCGGTCCGCAGCAGACCCGCCGCGTCCTCGGCGGTGGCGGGCATGCACACGTGGAGGCCCGGGCAGTGGGTGAAGAGGGTCTCGCCGGTTTGTGAGTGGTAGATGGCGCCGCCCTTCAGGTAGCCGCCGTACGTCGTGCGAATGACCACAGGGGCTTTGAAGTGTCCGTTGGAGCGGTACCGCATGGTGGCCAGCTCGTTACGGATCTGCATCATGGCGGGCCAGATGTAGTCGAAGAACTGGATCTCCACGACGG
>CALJKZ010000262.1 GCA_937983085.1 uncultured Gemmatimonadales bacterium | reverse complement strand
CACCTCACGCACTGGAATCTGTCCTGTGCGGAGAGCGCAGGACCGCCGGCCGGGTCGATCGTGTCGTACGTATCGGGCCGGAACGCCGGATTTTTGGTGTTGTGACCGGTCCGGAGCACGGAAGATGCCTATCCCGACTCCTCCTCCTCTCGGGCGGGGCCGTACCCCGGACAGCCGTCAACGGGATGTACGTGATGCTCGCTCGTCGACTGGTTGAGGCCGGGGTCTCTACACTGCGCATGGATGTCGCGGGGATCGGTGAGAGCGAGGTAGGGCCTGGTGGCGTCGAGAACGAACCGTACGGTCCGACGCTTCTGGACGATGTCCGTGAGGGCGTGGTGTGGATGCGTGAGCACGTGGATGGGAGGGGTCTGACCGTTGCAGGCCTCTGCTCCGGCGCATGGGCCGCCCTTCGATCTGCGCTTGCCCATGACAGTGTCGACGGGGTAGCAATGGTGAACCCGATCGTTTTCGGCGCAGGTGAAGGGCGCGCCATGGACGTTGGACGTTGGGGGACGACGCCCTCCCTCGCGGTCGAGCGATCGAGCGCCGCCGAGGACTTCGAGCGCCGGTTCGGTCCCTCTTTGACCCGTCTTGCGCGCTCAGCCAAGCGCACGCTCAGGGCGCTACGCGCGCATGGGACCCCTCCTGCCCGAGAGTTGCGTGGGGATCTCCGAAAGCTGTTGGCACGGGGAACCAGAGTCGCCGTGATCTTCTCGGCTGGCGACGACGGTGAAGCCGTCTTCCACACTCGGGTCGGGCGCTTCGTTCACCGCCGGTTGGCAGCGCGGCTCGACCTCGCAACCTTCAGTCCGGCGGACCACATCTTTTCTGAATCGACCGTCCGGGACGCGATGCTGAACTGGCTCGTGTCCTGGCTGACCCCTTCAAGAAATGCCAGCGAACGAGATCGCGACCGAGCTTGAAGCGTTTCTGCGCGCCACCTTCGCAATACCGTCGGACGATGCCGACTTCGGGCGGGATGTCCATCTGTTCAACTATGGCTACGTGGATTCTTTCGGCGCCGTAGAGATCGTGACCTTTCTGGAGACGGAATGCTCCATCGAGGTGCAGCCGTCTGACTTTATCGACCATCCGCTCAACACCGTCAACGAGATCGCCGATTTCGCGGTCAGGCGGCAGCGAGGAGACATCTGATGTCACGGGTGGAGCTTCCCCTTCCCGCTACCCACGGTCGCTACCTCGAGCAGGTCGAGTACGCCCTCGCGTTCGTAGCCCAGGAGGTGCGAGCCTTCGAGATCGACGAGGAAGCCGGTGTGCTGTCACTTACGCTGGGGGATGGGGCGGATGAAGACGACATTCGCCAGAAGGTTCTGGCGCTGCTCGACCGGTACGTAGACGAGCAGTTCGGTGAACGGAGTCGAACGTACTTTCACAATGAGGGAAGCCTGGCTCGCCCCGACGCCTGGGAGGAGCTCCTCGAGCGTAAATGGATCACGGCGGTGGGCCAGGGACACGTCATCATGCGAGGTCCTGCGGCCAGACTGATGCGGGTCGTGGATGCTGTGGTCCTGCGTGACTTTGCCGAGGTCTTCGGAGCCGAAGAGGAGGTCTACCCCTCGACGATTCTCTGCACCACACTCGACCGCTGTAATCACTACTCTTCGTTCCCCGAGCACGTCGATTTCGTCGCTCACCTGAAACCCGACGTCGACGTACTCGGCTCGTTCTCCGAGGCGTGCTCCGAGGGCGGGTGGCGTCCGGCACTTCATCAAGGCCGGATGGCTGAGCCCGACTTCGCGGTGAGCCCGTCCT
>CALJKZ010000261.1 GCA_937983085.1 uncultured Gemmatimonadales bacterium | reverse complement strand
TGGGCGACAAGGACTGGCAGCGCATGCTCCCGCCGCTCCTGGCGCGGGTGGACGCTGCCTTCCTGACCCAGCCGCCGTCGGCACCGGCCGAGCGTCGGTGGGATCCCGTCGCGGCGGCCGACCTGGTGGACGCCCTTACGGTGGTTCGGGTAGTGGAGGACTTCGTGGAGGCCATGCGTCGTGCGGCGGAGCGGGCGGGGAGCGGAACCGTGGTGGTCACCGGCTCGGTGCATACCGTCGGGTCGGCCATGCCCCTTCTGGGGCTCGATCCGCTGGCGGAGTAGAGCCGACCCGCCCCAGGCACCATCGGTTGAAGTCTCTTGGTTCGTGGCTAGATTCCGCGCCCAAGCAGCCGCCCCGACGTCCACGACCCCGCTGATGGCCACCTCGGAATTCGCCAGGCTTCCCGGATTCCGGGACTTCCCGCCGGAAGACCTCGCGCTTCGCTCCCACATTCAGGATGCGTGGCGCAGCGTCGCGCGGCGCTACGGCTTCGCGGAGTACGACGGACCACCTCTCGAGTCCCTCGATCTGTACGTCGAGAAGAGTGGCGACGAGATCGTCGGCCAGCTCTACAACTTCGTCGACAAGGGCGATCGGCCCGTGGCTCTTCGGCCGGAGATGACGCCGTCCCTGGCCCGAATCCTGGCGGATCGCAGTCGGGGAATGAGCAAGCCCATCCGTTGGTTCTCCATGCCCCAGCTCTTCCGATACGAGCGTCAGCAGCGTGGACGGCTCCGGGAGCACTTCCAGTGGAACGTGGACATCGTCGGCGAGGCGGGTGTGGGCGCCGACGCCGAGGTGCTGGCCGTGGCGCTGGACGGTCTGCGTGAACTCGGCCTCACCTCGGAGGACTTCGCCGCCCGGGTTTCGGATCGGAGGCTCCTCACCGCCGTCCTGAAGATCGTGGGGGTGGAGGATGAGCGCCTCGGGGCGGCCTTCGGGGTCATCGACAAGATCGAGCGGATGCCCGAGGAGAAGGCCGACGAGCTCTTCCGCGACGAGGTGGGGTTGGATGACGACGCCGTGGGCCGTCTCCGGACGCTGCTCTCGGCCTCGTCGCTGGACGCTCTGGTCGGCCTGCTGGGAGACGACCGGGGAGCCGACGAGGAGATCGGCACCGTTCGCGAGTACCTCGGGATGCTCGATTCCATGGGCTTCGCGGACTTCGTCCAGCTTGATCTGCGGATCGTGCGAGGCCTGGCCTACTACACCGGGATCGTCTTCGAGCTGTTCGACCGGCAGGGGGAGCTTCGCGCCATCTGCGGCGGCGGTCGCTACGATCGGCTCCTCGAGTTGGTGGGAGGCGAGCCCCTGCCCGCCGTCGGCTTCGGCATGGGAGACGTGGTCCTCGGCGAGCTCCTCGCCGATCGCGGCTTGATTCCCGAATACCAGCCCCGGATCGACTACTTCCTCGTTCCCGTCACCGAGGCTCAGCGGGGCGAGGTCCTGCGCATCGCCCACGTGCTACGCGAGCGGGGTCACTCCGTTGCATACGAGCTCAGGGAGCGCGGCGTCGGGAAGCAGATGAAGGCCGCCACCCGGGAGGGCGCCGAGACGGTGCTTCTTCTCGGGCCCGACGAGATGGAGCGGGGCTGCGTCGTCGCGCGGGACATGGAGACGGGCGAGGAGTCGGACGTGAAGCTGTCGGACTTCGCGTGAGCCGCGCCGAGAAGCGCCGCCGGGCGGAACGCGACACGGGGCGGCGCGGCGGGTCCCAGGGCAGCGAATCGGACCGTCCGATGTCGGAGACCGAACGCGAGGCCGCCGAGATGGCGCGTGTGGTGGCTCGTCGCGCCATCCGGAGACTCGATGTCCTCGAATGGGTGATCTTCCTCGGCGGCGCACTGTTGGCCACGGTGGCCGGCGGGCTGGTGGCGTGGCTCATGGTGGGCATCGCCGGGTGGGATTTTCGGACCACGTGGATGGGAGCGTCGATTCTCCTCTTCGTGGTACCGGGTCTCGCTGCGATCATCATGATCAAGCGGGACGAACAGCGGGATGCCCTCCGTGCCGAGACGAGGCAGCAGGAGCGCGACGGGTGAGGACGCACCACTACACGGACGTGAACGACGATGGCTGACGAGAAGAAGCTGACCCCGCGCTCGGAGGACTTCTCCGCGTGGTACAACGAGCTGGTGCAGCGCGCGGAGTTGGCCGACTACTCGCCCACGCGCGGGAGCATGGTCATCCGCCCGTGGGGCTATGGGATCTGGGAGCTCATGCAGCGGGCCCTGGACGACATGTTCAAGGAGACGGGGCACGAAAACGCCTACTTCCCCCTCCTCATCCCCATGTCCTTCATCGAGAAGGAGAAGGACCACATCGAGGGGTTCGCCCCCGAACTCGCCGTCGTCACGCAGGCGGGCGGGAAGGAGCTCGAGGAGCCGTACGTCGTGCGCCCGACCTCCGAGACGATCATCTACTCGATGTACGCCAAGTGGGTGCAAAGCTACCGCGACCTTCCGATTCTCATGAATCAGTGGGCGAACGTCATGCGGTGGGAGATGCGTCCCCGGCTCTTCCTCCGCACCACCGAGTTCCTCTGGCAGGAGGGCCACACCGCGCACGCGACGGCCGAAGAGGCCTGGGAGGAGGCGCTGCTCATCCTCGGCGTCTACCGGACCTTCCTGGAGGACGGGGTGGCCCTGCCGCCCACCACGGGGCGGAAGACCGATCCGGAGACGTTCTCGGGTGCCGTCGACACGTATACCCTCGAAGCGCTCATGCAGGACAACAAGGCGCTCCAGGCGGGCACGTCGCACTTCCTCGGCCAGAACTTCGCCAAACAGTTCGACCTGAAGTTCCAGTCCGAGGAGGGCCAGGAGGAGTATGCCTGGAACACCTCGTGGGGCGTCACGACGCGCATGATCGGTGGGCTGGTCATGACCCACGGAGACGACGACGGGCTGGTCCTGCCTCCGCGGCTGGCACCGGCTCAGGTGGTCATCGTGCCGATTCTCCGGGGCGACGACGGCGCCGTCCTGGAGAAGACCGACGAGGTCGCTGCCCGCCTGAAGGACGCCGGCGTTCGCGTCCGCATCGACGCCCGGAAGAATCTGTCGCCGGGAGCGAAGTACTACGAGTGGGAGCGGAAAGGCGTGCCGTACCGCGTCGAGATCGGTCCCCGCGACCTGGAGAAGGGCAGCCTGGCGCTGGCCCGGCGTATCACCCCCGAGGGCGCGAAGCGCAAGGAGTTCGTCGCCGAGGACCAAGCCATCGCGGAGCTACCCGAACGCCTCGAAGCCTTCCAGGCCGAACTGAAGAGCGCGGCATTGGCGCGGCGGGAAGCCGCCACCGTGAGGGGCGTGAGCACCATGGACGAGCTGCAGGACGCGTTGGACGGCGGAGCGGGCTTCGTCGCGACGGGCTGGAACGGTGATCCGGCCGTCGAGGAGGCGGTGAAGGAGCGCACGAAGGCGACGCCCCGGGTGATCCTCGAGGGCGAGTTCGGCTCCGATCAGCCCCCGACGACGTGCGTGTCCGGAAACGGCGATTCGGTAGCGGAGGTGGCTTGGGCCAGAGCGTACTGACCGGGCCGTTCCCGCGGGTCGCCGGGACGCTGTTGTGCGGCGAGATCCCGGCCGTGGAGCTCGCCGACCGCTTCGGGACGCCCCTCTACGTCTACGACCTGGCGGCCATCCGCCAGCGGGTCGGCGTCTTCCACGAGGCGTTTGCCGAGGTGGACCACCTCCTGGCGTATTCGGTGAAGGCGAACGGCAACCTCTCCATCCTGCGGGCGCTGGGGGAGATGGGGTGCGGAGCGGACATCACCAGCGGGGGAGAGCTCTTCCGGGCCTTGAAGGCGGGGATCCCCGCCGAGCGCATGGTCTTCGCCGGAGTGGGCAAGACCGAATCCGAGATCGGGTACGCCCTGGACGAGGGCATTCTCGCCTTCAACGTGGAGAGTCGCCCGGAGCTCGAGCGCATCGACCGGGTGGCCGCGGCTCGCGGCACGCAGGCGCGTTTCGGCGTCCGGGTGAACCCCGACGTCTTTGCCGACACGCCCCACGAGTACACGCGGACGGGGCATGCCGAGACGAAGTTCGGCGTACCCTGGGAGACGGCGGTCGACCTCTACCGATGGGCTCGCGACCGGGCCCACCTCGACCCCATCGGGATCGACGTGCACATCGGGTCGCAGATCGTCGAGCCGGAGCCGTACGTGAAGGCCATCGACCGCGTCCTCGAGCTGGTGGGTGAGCTGGCCGGCGAGGGGGTGGAGCTCGGCTACCTCGACATCGGGGGCGGCTACGGCATCAGCTACGACGACAAGCCGGGCATGGACGTGGCCGCGTTGGCGCGCGACGTCGTGCCGAAGGTGAAGGAGGCGGGACTCCGCCTGCTCCTGGAGCCCGGACGGTCGCTGGTGGGGGAAGCGGGCGTCCTGCTCACGCGCGTCCAGTACGTGAAGAAGACGGCCGGGAAGACCTTCGTCATCGTCGATGGCGGCATGAGCGAGCTCATTCGTCCCAGCCACTACGGTGGGTACCACGGCATCGAGCCGGCGATGGCGCCCGGGGACGGCGCACCCGCGACGGTGGACGTCGTCGGTCCCATCTGCGAGACGGGCGACTTCCTGGCCCTCGGCCGCGAACTGCCCCTCCCGGCCGAGGGCGACATTCTCGCTGTCCGCACCGTGGGCGCGTACGGCTTCGCCATGGCCTCCAACTACAACGGTCGTCTGCGGCCGGCGGAGGTGCTCGTGGACGGCGCCGACGCGAAGGTCGTCCGCCGGCGGGAGCGTTTCCAAGACCTCATCCGCGGGGAAGAAGGGGAAGCATGAGCCACGAGCACGATCGCGTCCTGATCCTGGATTTCGGGTCCCAGTTCACCCAGCTCATCGCTCGGCGGATCCGCGAGGAGAGCGTGTACTGCGAGATCCATCCGCCGACGCGGAGCCTCGATTGGATTCGCGCGTGGGGACCAAAGGCCATCATCCTGTCGGGTGGACCGAACTCGGTGTACGACGACGACGTGCCCACCACCGACCCGGCCCTCCTCGGCGAGGGGATCCCCCTCCTCGGCATCTGCTACGGCATGCAGCTCATCGCCCAGTTCGAAGGCGCCACCGTCCAGCAGGGCCACCGCGAGTACGGCCGGGCGGAGCTCACGGTGGAGGCCGGCGACGGACTCTTTGCAGGCTTCGATCCGGGGGGCGAGACGACGGTGTGGTGCTCCCACGGCGACCACGTGGACGTGCCGCCGGACGGCTACGAGACTATCGGATCCACCGAGTCCCTCCCCACGGCTGCCTTCCGCGCGACGGATCGGCCCATCTACGGTGTGCAGTTCCATCCCGAGGTGGCCCACAGCCAACGTGGCGACGAGATCCTCTCGAACTTCCTCTTCGAGGTGGCCGGGTGCCGACCCACCTGGACGCCCGGAGCGTTCGTCGAGGACACGGTGGAGAAGATCCGCCAGCAGATCGGCGACGGTACCGCCGTGTGCGGGCTCTCCGGGGGCGTGGATTCGTCGGTGGCGGCCCTCCTCGTGCATCGGGCCATCGGAGACCGACTCACGTGCATCTTCGTGGACCACGGGCTGCTGCGGAAGGACGAGCGGCAGCAGGTGGAGACCATGTTCCGGTCGCATTACGACATGAACCTCGTCGTCGAGGACGCCTCCGAGCTCTTCCTGGGCGATCTCGACGGTGTGGTGGATCCGGAGGAGAAGCGGAAGGCCATCGGGAAGCGCTTCATCGAGGTCTTCGACGCCACGGCCCGCCGGGAGGGGACGGGCGCGGAGTTCCTCGTGCAGGGCACCTTGTACCCGGACGTCATCGAGTCGGTGTCCGCCGGAGGCCCCTCGGTGACCATCAAGTCGCATCACAACGTCGGGGGGCTACCCGAGGACGTGCCGTTCGAGCTCGTGGAGCCCCTTCGTGAGCTCTTCAAGGACGAGGTGCGGGCCGTGGGCCGCGAGTTGGGTCTCCCGCAGCACTTCGTGGGACGACACCCGTTCCCGGGCCCCGGCCTCGCCATTCGAATCCTGGGCGAGATCACCGAGGAGCGGCTGAGGATCCTCCGGGAGGCGGATGCCATCTACCTGGACGAGATCCGGTCCGCCGGCCTTTACGACTCCATCTGGCAGGCCTTCGCTGTACTTCTGCCCGTGCGATCGGTGGGCGTGATGGGGGATGCGCGCACGTACGAGCACGTGCTGGCGCTTCGCGCGGTGACGTCGCGGGACGGGATGACCGCGGACTGGTTCCCGTTCCCCCACGACGTTCTCGGCCGCATGTCGACGCGGATCATCAACGAAGTGCGGGGCGTGAATCGGGTGACGTATGATGTGAGCTCGAAGCCGCCGGCTACCATCGAGTGGGAGTGACGCTCTTCGTTGCGTTCTTGTGTGGGTGGGGGGGTGGCGTCACCCCTCCGTAGGAGGCGCTTCGCTGCGGGCGTCGATCAGGGGCGGGAATGTCTGGCGTGCTTGCTGTTTCTTGCTGTTGAGGATGTCTGCGGCGGGTAGATGGCCCGATCCTCCTTCGGAGGGGTGACGCCACCCCCCGCTCACAGGGGAGCGCAGGGGTCGCTGGGGCGAGCTGGCGGGCAGGGGCGTTGCGGCGGGCGGGTGCCGCCTAGCGGCACTCGGGGCGGGGTGGGGCGAGTTGGGTGCCGCCGCGTAGCCAGGGGTAGAAGGCTACGAACTGTTCGTCGAGGGGGCCGGTGGTGCGGGCGAGAACGCCGTCTTCGTGGACGGCGAGGAGTCGCATGGGCTCGGGACTGGTCACTTCGGTGAGGAGCTCACCGGTCTGGGAGACGACGTACCAGCGCGTGCTCACGCCCCGAGGCGGCTGATACTCCTGGAGCCAGAGGTGGCCCCAGGGGTCGACGGTCAGGGCACTGAAGTACGGAAGGTTGTGGGTTCGGGGCGTGTCCTCGATGAGCTGACGCGTCATGGCTTCCCGTTCGGGCGGTACGAGGGCCAACCTGCTGCTCAGATAGTCGTCCACGAGGGCGTCGGTCACGGGGCGGGCGGCGACGGGTAGGGGCTGGAAGGGGAGGGGAGAGCCGTCCCGATCGTGGACCTCGACGGTCGCGTTCTTCCCGGAGGTCGAGAAAGCACATTCGCCCCACGCGGCGGCGCTCGGCCACGGCGTGAAGTGGGGGGAGCCCATGAAGCCCTGGCCATCCACCGCGACACGGACGTTGAGGGGCCCGGGAAGCAAGGTGAACTCCTCAAAGGTCGACAGGCTCGTGTCCAGGCGACCTACGGGCACGGTGTCCCGTGCGATCTGTTGCGGCTCACCCCACCGTCCACGATCGAGGCCCAGGCCGATCCACGATCCGTCGGTCTGCCGGTGCAGAGTGCGGAACCGATCGTTCTCGGTGATGATGCCGGCATCGACGACTGCGGTGGAGACTCGGCGGGCGTCCGGGTCCACGACGGTCAGTCGCTGGAGCATGGCATCGAAGACGAAGAGGGAGTCGGCCGCACCGACCTCCACGCTCGTGATCCACGAGTACTCCCCCGGCCCCTCGCCCGTCCCGCCCAAGGGCGGCAACACCTCGCCCCGCGGGCCGAAAAGGGACAGCCGCCCGCCTCCCAGCCCCCCGTCGGCCACCACGATGCGCCCGTCCGAGAGCATGGCCGCCGCCGCCACGTCGTGAAGCGCCCCACCTTCCTCCGGCGAATCCCCCACCACCACCGAGGGCTCCGGCGCCAAGACCCAGTCGTAGGCGACGGGCGCCGCCTCGTCGCCGCCTCCGCATGCCGCCACGGCGAGGAGAAGAGCAAGCGGGATGAATCGAGTCTCGTCCACGGCCTCCCCGAGGTAAGCGTCTACTAAGTGAGTAGTAGCATGGTAGGCAACGCCCCAGGGCCAGGCAACTAATCTCCTAGTACTGCGATGTCGCCATCCCCGGCCCGCGCGCCCTCCTGTCCTCCGCGTTTGTGCCCGCCCCGGGTGGGCGGGTCGTGGCGTCCCTCGAGGGAGGATCTGGCCCCTACCCGCCGCAGCCACCCAACG
>CALJKZ010000260.1 GCA_937983085.1 uncultured Gemmatimonadales bacterium | reverse complement strand
CGGGCAGCGACGTTGCGCAACCTATGGCCATCCCGGCCGTCGGCGGGATGATCGTCGAACTCCTCGCGCTCTTCATCGTCCCGTGCGTCTACTCCTGGGTGAAGGAGACCAAGTGGCGCCTGGGGTGGAGCGACGACCACTTCGACGGTGAGAGTCGCGGTCGGTGACGACGGCAGCGCGCCGCGAGCGGTGTCGGAGCGCTGCGGTGCGGGGGGAGCCAGATTCCCTTGCGGTCTGCGAGTGGCGGACTCGTACTCTCCTCGAAGAGCCATGAGCCGTCACCGCCACCTGTTCGCACTCCTGCTCGTCGTCGTCTACACGGCGATGAGCACGCTCGGGCTCGGGTTCGTGGTCTGTGAAGAGGCCGACGGCAGTCGCAACGTCGAGGCGCTCGGGGCGGCCTGCTGCAGCGACGGCCTGCCATCGCAGACCGACCCCTTCTCGTCGCCGCCGTCCATCGGATCACCGTCCGGGGACGACGGTTGCGGTCCGTGTCAGTCCCACACCCCGGCGATCGAGATCGTCTCGCCGACGGTCAAGAACCTGAAGGCTGAGAATGCGGCCGCCGATCCGATTCTCGGCCCGGCGCTCCCTGCCACCATCGCGTCGCCGACGGCGGCGCTGCTCTCGCGGGCGGGTCCCGTCCGCGCACCACCGCCTCGACCGTCCCCGACGGTCGCCTGCCTGCGCAGCGTCGTCCTGCGCTGCTGATTCGCCGCTGACGGGCTGAAGCCCGGCTGCGCTGCCTCACGACTCCGCCTCGTCGGTGGGGGCGTCGGTGGACTTCGCCGTGGCACGAGCCCCTCCTGCGTCGCCCTTGGGCGGCGCATCCCTTGCGCCGTTCCGTCGTTCCGTCGGAACGAGAGCGGCCCACGGCGAGAGCACGAATCCCAGGCGGGCAGTCGGGAGACAGGTGATGCGACCGATCATTGAGGCTTCGAGAGGTCGGAACGTGCCGTCCGTCCAGCGACGGCATCGGGGACTTCGCGCGGGCGCTGCAGCGGCGTTGCTGTTCGTGGCGGGTTGCGCCACGGTCGATCCGGCTCCTCGGCCGCTCGATCCGACGGCCATCCTGCGGCGTCTGCGTTCGTCCGAGCCCGCCTCGCCCGTCGTGGCGCGCGAGGCGGGCGCGATTGCCGCGCTCACCCTCGAGCAGGCCGCCGCGCTGGCGGTCGAACGGAACCCGCAACTCCAGGTCGTCCGGGCGGAGGTTGGGGTCTCGCGGGCGAGGCTTGTGGAGGCGGGACTGCTCCCCGATCCCGCAGTCGGCTGGGACGCGATGGACGTGCTCGCGAACCAGTGGGTGAACGGCGACACCGAGCAGGAGAACTTCGTCGTGGGGTTCGGGCTGACCTGGCGGATGCCGAGGCCAGGCGAGATCTCCGCCCTGGAGGCGGCCGCCCTCGCGACTCTCGAACGAAGCGAATGGGCCGTCATGCGGTCGGAGTGGAGGCTCGCCCAGGACGTCGCCGAGGCCTGGATCGCGCTCGCTTCCGCCCGCGCGCGACTCGCCGCCGCGAACGACTTGCTCGAGCTCGGACGCCGCACGGCGACCGCGCTCGAGCGCGCGCGCGAGGTGAGCGCCGCCACGGGCGTCGAGGCGAACCTCGCGGCAATCGACGTCGCCGACCTCGAGCTCCAGCGGTTGGAGATCGAGGACGAGGAAGTCGAGTCGCGCCAGCGTCTGAACCGGCTGCTCGGTCTTGCGCCGACCGCCAACTACCCCATCGCCGATCCGGCAGGGCTCCTCGACGCAGAGACCGAGGGGTTCGACGCCGCGGCCATCGTCGACAAGGCCGTGCTGCAACGTCCCGACCTGAAGGAACTGCTCGCCGACTACGCAGCTGCTGAGGCCGCGCTGCGGCTCGAGGTCGTCCGGCAGTTCCCGGAGATCTCGATCGGGACCGGCCTCGAGCTCACGCTGCCGATCTTCTCGCGCTGGAACGGCCCGGCGATCGACCGCGCGTTCGCCGAACGCGAGGTCATGCGCCGAGCGGTGGACGCGGAGATCGCGGGCCTCCGCGCGGAGGTTCATGCCGCCGTCGCTGCCTATCGCAAGGCGCGACGGCAGGCTGACTACATCGCGCAGAACGTCGAGCCACGCCTCGAAGAGAGCCTCAGGCTGACCGAAGCGAGCCTGGCCGCCCGCGAACTGAGCACGTTGGAGGTGCTCCTCACACAGCGACAGATCCTGGACACGCGGATGCGGGCGCTCGAGGCGCGCTTCACGTCCGCGTCCCACAGGATCCGGGTGCTCGCCGCATCCGGAACGCTCTTCCGCCAAGGCGCCCCGACACCCGGGAACGCCGAACCCCCATCGGAGACCGACAGATGATCACCAAGAAGACGACATTCCGCGTAGCGGCGACCGCCGGCGCCCTGCTGCTTGCCGGCGTACTCGGCGGCTGCCCGTCCGGAGATCGGAGCGGCGCCGACCACGATCACTCGACGCACGAGGGTCATGACGACCACGAAGGCCACGACGACCACGGCCACGGCGAGGACGGTCACAAGTAGTCGCGACGCGCTGGTCGCACCGATGTGGCGCGACGTCCGCGCCCGTCAACTCCCGAACAGGAGAACGAGACATGTTGAAGTCAGTCCCGCGGCTCGCGATCGCGGTGTGCCTCGCGTCGGCAGCCGCAGTGTTCACCGGGGCGTGCGGAGCCGATGGTGACGGCCACGACGGCCACGACCACGCAGCGCACGGCGGCCAGGACGAGCACGAAGGCGAGGAGGGCGTCGTCCACCTTTCCGAGGAGCAGGTGAAGCGGGCCGGGATACGAGTCGCGCCGGCGGGGCCCGCCCCGATGGAGTCGCTGCTGCGGCTCGACGCGGTCGTTGCGGAGAACGAGGACACGCAGTCCCACGTCAACCCGCGAGCAGCCGGGCTCGTGCGGGCGATCCACAAGCGCCTCGGCGACGTCGTGGAACAGGGGGACGTCCTCTGCGAGATCGACAGCGTCGAACTCGGCGAGGCGGTCAGCGCGTACCTCTCCGCGCGATTGACGTCCGACGCGGCGCGGAGCCTTCTCGCGAAGGAGGAGGAGCTGTTCCGCGATCGTGTCGAGACCCGGACCCGGGTGCTCGACGGGGCGATCGCGTTGGCTCGGCGCGTCCGGGACCGCGAGAAGGAACTCGAGGGCCAGGGGATCTCGACCCTTCGGCCGCTGCTCGAGGCCGAGCAGGCACTGCAGGAGGCCGAGCTCGGCAAGGAGCAGGCGTTGACGGAACTGCGGGCCGAGCGAGACACGCGGCTCTTGGAGCGTCGCGCGGCGGCGGAGTCAGCGGAGATCGCGCAACACGCGGCCGAGGATCGACTCCGCATCCTGAACGTCGCGCCCGAAGCCGTACGGGCCCAGAACGACCGCCAAGGCGGGAGCCTCGGCCTCTACAAGGTCGCGGCACCACGGTCCGGCGTGATCATCGCCCGTGACGTGACGCTCGACGAGTTCGTCGGCCCCGAGACGACGCTGTTCGAACTGCACGATCCGTCGGTCGCGTGGGTCGTCGCGTCGGTGTACGAACGCGACCTGCGAACCGTGCAGCGAGGACAGTCGGCGCGGGTCTTCTTGAACGCCTTTCCTGGCGAGGTGATCGAAGGCCGAGTCGCGCTGATCGCGTACGAGGTCTCGCCGAAGACGCGCGCCGCACGACTTCGCATCGAGATCCCGAACAAGCCCCTGAAGGGATGGGCGGAGCCGTTCCCGCTGCGGCCCGGGCTCTTCGGCACGGTCGAGATCGTGACGGAACGTCGCCAGGTCGCTCTGGCGGTGCCCGAGACGGCGATCGTCCACGAGGGTCCGCTCTCCTTCGTCTTCGTCCGCACCGGACCTGGAGAGTTCCAGAGGCGCGCGGTGCGGATCGGGCTCCGGACTGCGGGGACGGTCGAGATCGTCGATGGCATCGAAGGCGGCGAAGACGTCGCCGTCGACGGCACGTTCGTCCTGAAGTCCGCCGCCCGCGCGGAGGAACTCGGCGGAGGACACTCCCACTAGGGGGCGGAGACCATGATCAAGTCCATCATCGACTTCTCGCTGAACAACCGACTGCTCGTGGTCATCCTGTGGGTGATCGTCAGCGCGCTGGGTATCCGCTCGATGAGCGAGCTCCCGATCGATGCGGTCCCCGACGTGACCAACGTGCAGGTGCAGGTGCTGACGACCAGCCCCGGCTTGGCGCCTCAGGAGGTGGAGCGCTTCATCACGTTTCCGGTCGAGACGTCGATGAGCGGCCTCCCGGCGGTCGAGGAGATCCGCTCGGTCTCCAAGTTCGGCCTCTCCGTCGTCACGGTCGTGTTCGAGGAGGGGACGGACATCTACTGGGCGCGGCAGCTGATCGCCGAGCGGCTCGTCGAGGCACGAGATCAGATCCCCGAGGGATACGGGGAGCCCGAGATGGGACCGATCTCCACAGGTCTCGGAGAGATCTACCAATTCGAGGTGCGGGGCGACGGCCACACGCCGATGCAACTCCGCGAGATCCTGGACTGGGACATCAACTACCAGCTCCGCTCCGTCCCGGGCGTCGTGGAGGTCAACGCGTTTGGCGGAGAATTGAAGACGTACCAGGTCACCGTCGACCCGGACCGCCTGATCGCGCACGGGCTCTCGCTCGCAGACTTGTTCGACGCGGTCGAGGGCAACAACCGCAACGCCGGCGGGGGCTACATCGAGCACGCAGGCGAGCAGTACCTCATCCGTGGCGAGGGGTTGATCGGCAACCTCCGCGACCTGGAGAACATCGTCGTCGCCACCGACGACGCCGGGACTCCGGTCTACGCGCGCGACCTCGGCCGAGTCGAGTTCGCGCCGATGATCCGCCAGGGGGCGGTGACGCGCGACGGCGACCGCGAGGCAGTCGTCGGCATCGTGATGATGCTCATGGGTGCCAACTCACGAACCGTGTCCGACGACGTGCACGCGAAGATCCAGGCGATTGCGAAGAATCTCCCGCCCGGCGTCGAGATCGACACGTTCTACAACCGCACCGAACTCGTCGACCGGACCATTCGAACGGTCACGACGAATCTCGTGGAGGGCGGCCTTCTCGTCATCGTCGTGCTGCTGCTCTTGCTGGGCAACCTCCGAGGCGGGCTGCTCGTCGCGTCGTCCATCCCACTGTCGATGCTCGTCGCGTTCATCGCCATGCGGTTCGCGGGCGTATCCGGCAACCTGATGTCCCTGGGCGCCGTGGACTTCGGGATCATCGTGGACGGGTCGGTCGTCATGATCGAGAACGTCGTCCGCTACCTGCAGAAACACCGCGACGACGAGAGCGTGCCGCACCTGGAGAAAGTGCGCCGCGCGTGCCACGAGGTCGCACGGCCCGTGCTCTTCGCGGTCATGATCATCATGGTCGTCTACTTCCCGATCCTGGCCCTGCGCGGGATCGAGGGAAAGATGTTCCGTCCGATGGCGCTCACGGTCGTCTTTGCCCTCGCCGGGTCACTGATCTGCTCGCTCACGCTCATGCCGGTGCTCTCGACGTTCTTCCTGAAGAACGTGAGCGAGAAGGAGCCCTGGCTGTTTCGTCTCGCGAAGCGTGTGTACGAGCCGCTGCTCGGGCGGGTGCTGCGCCGCCCGCGAACCACCGCCGCAGCGGCCTTTGGCCTGTTCGCCACGAGCCTCCTGATCGTGCCGTTCCTCGGCGCGGAGTTCATCCCGCGCCTGGACGAGGGCGCGATCGCGATGCAGATCTGGCGCATTCCGAGCGTATCGCTCGAGAAGTCGAACGAAGTGAGCCTTCAGGCCGAAGCGATCGTGAAGACCTTCCCGGAGGTGGACACGATCGTCTCGCGGACGGGTCGCGCCGAGATCGCCACCGATCCGATGGGGGTGGAGATTAGTGACTCGTACATCATGCTGAACCCGCCGGAGACGTGGAGATTCGACACGAAGGCGGAACTGATCGAGGCCATCGACGAGAATCTCACGGCGGCGATGCCCGGTGTGATGTTCAGCTACTCGCAGCCGATCGAGCTTCGCGTCTCGGAACTGATCAGCGGAGTCCGCTCGGACGTGGGTATCAAACTCTTCGGGCCGGCGGAAGACCTCGACGAGATGAAGGCGGTTGCCGATCGCGTGGCCGCGGTCGTCTCGAAGGTGCCTGGAATGGTCGAGGTCAAGGCCGAGCAGATCATCGGTCTGCCGACGCTTCGTGTCGTGGTTGACCGGGAGGCCACCGCGCGGCTCGGGATCAATGCGGAGGACGTACTCGACGTCGTCGAGGTCGTCGGCGGTAAGGAACTCGCAACCGTGTCCGAGGGCCAGCGGCGTTTCGCGCTCCAGATCCGGTTCGACGAGTCTGTGCGCAGCGACCTGGAGCGCATCAAGAGCCTGCGCGTGCCCCTCCACGGGGGCGGCGAGGAGGCCGCGGGGTACGTGCCGCTCGGCCAGGTCGCGGACGTCATGATCGAGAACGGACCCGCGCAGATCAGTCGCGAGAAGGTCAGCCGCCGCATCTCGATCGAGACCAACGTCCGAGGGAGGGATCTCGCGTCGGCTGTCGCGGAGGCGCAGGAGCGGATCGATGCGGAGGTGGATCTGCCGACGGGCTGGTACGTGGAGTGGGGCGGGCAGTTCCAGAACCTCGAGGCGGCCTCGAAGCGGCTGACGGTGCTCGTGCCGCTCGCGCTGCTCCTGATCTTCGTGTTCCTGTACTCCACGTTCAATTCGGGACGTCTGGCTGCCCTGATCTTCCTCAACGTGCCGCTGGCGATCACGGGCGGACTCGTCGCCCTGCTGGTGCGAGGCTACCCGTTCTCGATCTCCGCGGGCGTGGGGTTCATTGCACTCTTCGGGATCGCGGTGATGAACGGCGTCGTGCTGTTGTCCTACGCTCAGCAGTGTCGTCAGGAGGGTCTCGGCCCGCTCGAGGCCGCCGAGCAGGCGGCGAAGGTCCGCCTCCGTGCGGTCCTGATGACGGCGGTCACCGACGTTCTCGGGTTCGTCCCGATGGCCCTCGCAATGAGTGCTGGCGCGGAGGTGCAGCGGCCGCTCGCAACCGTGGTCATCGGCGGGTTGATCACCTCGACGTTGCTGACTCTTCTTGTGTTGCCCGCCGTGTACTCGTGGTTCGCCGACAGACAGGCAGAAGTGGAGATCGCGTCGTGAAGGAGATCAAGGCCATCATCCAGCCGTTCCGACTGGACGCGGTGATCGATGCGCTCCGGCGGCACCCGGAACTGCCCGGAGTGACGATCTCCGAGGTTGTCGGGTTCGGGAAGCAGCAGGCTGTCGGCACGCCAGAGGCGCAGCGTGTTCGCGTTGGCGCGCATGCGTTCGCGAAGAAGACGAAGCTTGAGATCGTCGTCGAGGACGACCTCGCCGCCGATGTCGTCGAACTGATCGCGGCCGCCGCGCGGACGGGGAACCCCGGCGATGGGATCATCTTCGTCGCGCCGGTCGCTTCGGCTCGTCGTGTCAGAGGGGGGGCGGGCGGACCGCCCGCTTGAACGTGAGAGCCACGCCTTCTCCCGGAGGCGCGACCGCTTTGTCCCGCAGCCTCGGCTTTCGGGTCGCGGGGATGGACTGCGCGGAGGAGACGGCGGTGCTGAGGCGCGCTCTCGCGCCGCTCGTCGCGGACGACAGCCAACTCGCGTTCGACGTCATCGAGGGCACCCTCTGGGTACGGACTTGCGCAGGGGAACCGAGCGAGCGGGCGGTCATCGACGCGGTCGCTGCCACCGGCATGCGAGCGACACCGATCTCACGGGATGATGACGCAGAGCGCGGTACGCTCGACGAGCGTCAGCGCCGCCGTGCGCTCCTGACCATGGCGGCTGCATCGGCCGTCGTTGCGGGCATCGTCGTGGATGCGGTCCAAGGCGAGGGTCTCGCAGCGGCGCTGGGGCTGCGCCAGCACGACCATACTGTCGGATTGGCGGCTCGCGCGCTCTATGCCGTCACCATCGCAATTGCGTATAGGTACGTGCTCCCCCGCGCCTGGGCCGCGCTGCGTCGCCGGCGGCCGGACATGAACCTTCTCATGACGCTTGCGGTGATAGGGGCGCTCGTGATTGGCGAGTGGTTGGAGGGAGCGGTGGTGTCGTTCCTGTTCGCGCTCTCGCTCACGATCGAGGGGTGGAGCGCCGGGCGCGCCCGCCGCGCGATCGACGCCATCCTGCGGCTGACTCCAGACCTGGTACGAGTCGTGGGCACGGACGGTGCGGAAGAGAGCGTGGCCCCCGACCAGGTGCCAGTGGGCGCGCGTTTTGTCGTGCGGCCGGGCGAGCGCATTCCGCTGGATGGCTCAGTCGTCGAGGGATCCTCCAGAATCGACGAAGCCCCGATTACGGGCGAGAGCCTGCCGGTCGCCAAGTCAGTGTCGTCCGACGTGTTCGCTGGAACGATCAACGGCGACGGCGCGCTCGTCGTCCAGTCCACGAGCCGCGCGGGCGACACGGTGCTTGCTCGTGTGGTGAGGCTGGTCGCGGAGGCCCGCACCCGTCGTGCTCCCGTCGAGCGCTGGGTCGATCGATTTGCGGCGGTCTACACGCCGACGGTCCTCGTGCTGGCGATCGTGATCGCGGTCGTTCCGCCCCTCGTCGCTGGCGAAGCATGGAGCACGTGGGTCTACCGTTCGCTCGTGCTCCTGGTCGTCTCGTGCCCGTGTGCGCTCGTGATCTCGACGCCGGTCACCCTTGTCTCCGCGCTGGCGGCCGCTGCGCGGAACGGAGTCCTCGTCAAGGGCGCGAGCCACTTGGAGATTCTCGCTCGCCTGCGAGGCATCGCGCTCGACAAGACGGGCACCATCTCGGAGGGTCGCCCTCGAGTGGCTGAGGTTGTCCCCGTTTCGGGCACTCAGGAGGATGTTCTGGCTCTCGCTGCCAGTGTCGAGGCCCGCAGCGAGCACCCGCTCGCGCGAGCCATCGTGCTCGCAGCGGAGCAACGCGGCTTCAGGGTGTCGCCCGCGAGCGACTTCGTCGCCATTCCAGGAAAGGGTGCCCGAGGCACGGTTCGAATGGCGGGCGGGCACACGCAGGCGCTCTGGATCGGCTCGCATCCCTTCGTCGAGGAACTTGGACTCGAGACGGCGGAGTTGCACGAGAGACTCGAACGCCTTGCTCAGGGTGGCAAGAGCGTTGTCATCCTCGGCACCGAGCGCGAGGTCCTCGGCATGATCACTCTGGCCGACGCGCTCCGTCCGGAGTCCGTGGTCGCCGTGGAGAGACTCAGGACGATCGGCGTCGAGCGCATCGCTCTCCTGACCGGGGACAATCGCGAGACTGCCGGAGTCGTCGGCGCGCTCTGCGGCATCGACGACGTTCGGTCGGAGTTGCTGCCGCACGACAAAGTGGCGGCGATCGAGAGCCTCCTTGTCGAAGTCGGTGAGACCGTCATGGTCGGAGACGGCGTCAACGATGCGCCGGCGCTCGCCCGCGCGTCCGTGGGAATCGCGATGGGTGCAGCGGGATCCGACGCGGCCATCGAGACGGCGGATGTCGCACTGATGGCCGACGACCTACGCCGGGTTCCGTGGCTCGTCGAGCATGCACGAGCTGCGATGCGCACGGTTCGCATCAACGTCGTGCTCTCCCTCGCCGTGAAGGGCGCGTTCGTCCTGCTGGCGGCCGTCGGATACGCGTCGCTGTGGACGGCCATCGCAGCGGACATGGGCGCCTCACTCGCAGTGACGCTCCATGGCCTCTCGCTGCTCCGGCGTCGCGGGGACCTGGCCGCCGTCCCGGCTGCGCCGCCCGACAACTCGGCGGTGAGGTTGGAGCCGAGTGACTCTGTGACTCGGTGATCCACCGCGGGCGCTCGAGCGTTCCCGGGCCCGCTCGAGTCGTCGTGACCCGCCGCACGATCTTCGATCGTCCGCTGCGGACGTTGCACACGTAGGGCCGCCGAGCCGCCAAGGTGGACTCTCGCTGTACCGGGGGCCGTCCGTCGGGCGCGTGTGCCGCAGCGCATCTGCAACCGAACGGGGGAGGACGAAGCACGACGTCGTCGTGCGCCGATCCACGAGGAGCCTGCGCGACACGCCCTGCCGTGGCGCAGGTTCACGCCACCGCGCGCCGTAGGCGCAGCGCGTTGGCGACCACCGAGATCGAGCTGAGGCTCATCGCAGCGGCGGCGATCATCGGGCTCATGAGGAGTCCCGTCAGCGGGTACAGCACGCCGGCTGCGACCGGGATGCCGAGGGCGTTGTAGCCGAATGCGAACACCAGGTTCTGCCGGATGTTGCGGACCGTGGGGCGGG
>CALJKZ010000259.1 GCA_937983085.1 uncultured Gemmatimonadales bacterium | reverse complement strand
GTGAGCACCGTCGACGCGTCGGCGAAGACGTCGGTGGCCAGGAAGCCACCCACCGTGGGCATGAGGCGGAATCCGTCGAAGAGGCCGGCCGCGGCTCCGAACCGGAACCCCGTGACCACCGAACTCCTCTCCTCGCCGAGGGTGGCCGACGAGGGCAGACCCCACGACATGGCCATGCCTTGGGCGAAGAACGAGAGGCGGGGTCCGCCACCGACGCGCGTCCCCAGATTCGAAGCCGTGCCCGGAATGGGCGATCCGGCAGCCCCGTGCAGCGACGCGTGCGCCATGAGGGCGCGCGCGGCAGTCGACGCGGCGAGGCACACGTCCAGGTCGCCTCCGGCGTCAACGCAGCGGGCCGCGACCGACGCAGGGGTCTGAGCTACGGCCGGAGCCGCCGCCAGGAGAACCGAGGCGGCGACGGCGACCAGCAACGCGGCCGCGCGTTGGGTCACCGGTATCGAACCCCCTCGCCCTCTACCACCGACCCGATGGTCCAGGCCTGCATGCCCGCTCCCGCCGCTGCGGACACCATGCCATCGACCTCGGACGGATCGAGCGCGACGATCATCCCGACACCCATGTTGAACACCCGGTCCATCTCGTCTCTCGACACTCCACCGGCGTCCTGCAGCGTCTTGAAGACAGCCGGGACGTCCCATGCACTCCGATCCACTTCGGCGCCGAGGCCGTCGGGCAGTACGCGAGGAAGGTTGCCGGGAATCCCTCCTCCCGTGACGTGGGCGAGACCGTGGACCACTCCCGAGGCCAACGGCCCGGAGAGAACGCCCAGATAGCTCCGGTGGACGGCGAGCAACTCCTCTCCCACCGAGCGCCCCGTTCCCGGGAACTCGTCGTCGACGTCCAGTCCCATGACCTCGAACACGATCTTTCGGGCCAGGGTGTAGCCGTTCGTGTGAAGCCCGGTGGATCCGAGGCCCACGAGGGCGTCTCCAGCCCGGATGCGCGATCCGTCCAGCACGTCGTCACGGGCGACGATCCCAACGATGAATCCCGCGAGATCGTATTCGTCCTCGGCGTAGAAGTCGGGCATCTGGGCCGTCTCCCCTCCGAGGAGTGCGCACGCGTTCTCCTTGCAGGCCAGCGCCACCCCGCGGACCACGTCGTTGACGACGGCCTCGTCCATCTCGCCGGTGGCGAGATAGTCCAGGAAGAAGAGCGGTCGCGCCCCCTGGACGAGGATGTCGTTCACGCAGTGGTTCACCAGACACTGCCCCACCGTGTCATGACGCCCCGTGGAAAAAGCGATCTTGAGCTTCGTTCCCACGCCGTCCGCGCTGGAAACGAGAACCGGGCCGGACACGTCGTCCGGCACCTGGTAGAGGCCCCCGAACTGACCGAGCTCCGAGAGCGTAAAACCATCGCGCGTCGAGGCGACCAGCGCCTTGAGTCCCTCCTTGGTCCGCTCGGCGGCATCCAGGTCGACGCCGGCGTCGGCATAGCTCAGTCCTTTCGCCATCGTTTCTCCTGCATCTCCGGGTGGCCGGGTCATGGTGCGTCCCCACCCCTGCCGGCCGACGAGACCGTCGCGGCGGGCAGGGTGTCGTCGTCGAAGTCCGTCTCGAAGGCGGTAAGCCTCCGGAAGTGCCGTACTCGATCGGCGATATCCGCGTTATCGAGGTCGCGCAGGCGCCCCACGCTGAATTCTTCGCAGGCAAAGGACCCGAGGGCCGACCCGTACACCATGGCCCGACGAAGATGGGCCGGGTCCACCGAGTCCGCCTTGGCCAGATAGCCCAGGAATCCCCCGGCGAACGCGTCCCCCGCGCCCGTAGGGTCGAAGAGCTCCTCGAGCGGATACCCCGGCACGTAGAAGATCCAGTCCTCTCCGAAGAGAATGGCACCGTGCTCGCCCTTCTTCACCACGACGATCCTCGGACCCTGGCCCTGGATCCAGCGAGCTGCTCGGAGGAGGTTGCTCTCTCCCGCCAGCTGGCGGGCTTCCTCGTCGTTGACCAGCAGGATGTCCACGCGTTGCAGGAGTCGAAGGAGGGCGTCGCGACTCCCCTCGATCCAATAGTTCATGGTGTCGCACGCCACCACGTCCGGCGCCTCCACCTGATCGAGGACGTCGAGCTGCAGCTCGGGGTCGATGTTGCCGAGGAATACGTACCGTGCGCTCCGGAACGCCTCGGGAATCTTCGGCTCGAAGTCGGCGAACACGCCGAGTCGGGTCTCGAGGGTGTCCCTGCTGTTCAAGTCGTAATGGTACCGCCCGGCCCAGAAGAAGCTCTCCCCGGTCGCACGCTCGATGCCGGACAGATCAGCCCCTCGCTCCGCGAGGAAGTCGAGGTCCTGCATGGGATAATCGTCGCCGACCACCCCCACGATCTGCACCGGGTGGAATGCGGTGGCGGCCGCCCCGAAGTAGACCGCAGATCCACCGAGCACTCGCTCCGCGTTGCCGAACGGCGTCTCCACCGAGTCCAGAGCGACGCTGCCTACACAAAGAATGGACACTCAGCCTTCCTCGTTTCCGTTCGAGTCGTCGTCGGATGGGCTCTCGTCGTCTTCGCGCACCATCTCCTGCGGAGCGTCGATGCCGAGAAGGGTCAGTCCGTTGCGAAGGACGATCTGCACCGCCCGCGCCAGGGCGAGTCGCGCGCCGCGTAGACCCGGATCGTCGGTGAGGACGGCCAGCTCCGGGTTCCGGGTCGGGTTCCCGGCGTGGTACCAGGAGTTGGCAGCCCCGGCAGTCTGCTCCAGGTAGTCGCAGACGACGTGCGGCGAAGCGTCCCGGGCCGCCCGCTCCACGGTCTCGGGGAAGTCCCCGAGCTCCTTGATGAGCTCCCGCTCGAGGTCGTGCCGCAGCACGGACAAATCGGCCCCGGCCTCATCGACAGACACGGGGTCGACCCCCGCCTTCCGGAAGATGGAGCACATGCGCGCATGGGCGTACTGGACCTTGTAGACGGGGTTCTTGTCCGACTGGTCCAGCGCCACGTCCATGTCGAAGAGGAGATGGGCGTCGGGTTTGCGCATCTGGAAGAAGTAGCGCGTGACGTCCACACCGACCTCTTCGAAGAGCTCCCGCAGCGTCATGCCGGAGCCCGCGCGCTTGGAGAACTTCACCTCCTGGCCGTCTTTCTCCACCCGGACCATCTGGTGCAGGACGTACTCGGGGTATCCGGCCGGCAAGCCGAGGGCCTGCAACCCTGCGCGCACGCGGTCCACCGTGCCGTGATGGTCGGAGCCCTGGACGTTGATGACGCGGTGGAACCCCCGCTCCCACTTCGTCATGTGGTAGGCGACGTCGGGGAGGAAGTACGTCGGCTGCCCGTTGCCCCGGACCATCACGCGGTCCTTCTGGTCCCCGAACTTGGACGTCTCGAGCCAGGTCGCGTCGTCCTTTTCGTAGACGAGTCCCGTGTCGCGAAGGTCCTGGATCGTCCGGTCCACGCGTCCTTCGTCGTAGAGCGAAGACTCGAGGAAGTGGTGGTCGAACCGGGCCCGGAAATCCCCCAGGTCCCGGTCCTGCTCGGCCCGAAGCATGCGGACCGCGTGGCCACGGATGGCATCCAGGGCCTCTTCGGAGTCATCGTCCAGAAACCGCTCGCCCACCTCGTCCCGCAGGGTCTCGGCCACGTCCCGGATGTACTCACCCCGGTAGCCGTCTTCCGGCAAGGCCTCGTCCTTGCCGAGGAGCTGCCGGTACCGAGCCCTCACGCTGAGGGCCAGGAGCTCCATCTGACGTCCGCTGTCGTTGTAGTAGAACTCACGGTGGACGGCCCAGCCGGTCCACTCCAGGAGCGCGGCGACGGCATCGCCAAGCGCGGCCTGGCGGCCGTGACCCAGGTGCAGAGGGCCTGTCGGGTTCGCCGAAACGAACTCCACCATGACGTGAGCCCCACCGCCCGAGTCGGATCGACCATACCTCTCGTCCGCTCCGAGGATGTCGGACACCGTGGACGCCACGGCTCCGGCCGCGAGCCGGAAGTTGAGGAAGCCCGGGCCCGCGATCTCCACCGCGGTCACGCCGGCTCGCTCGAGGTCCAAGCGGTCCGCGATCTCCTGGGCGATCTCCCGAGGCGAGCGCTTGAGCGTCTTGGCCAGGGTCAACGCGACATTGGTCGCCAGATCGCCGTGGCTGGGGTCCCGAGGCCGCTCGAGCTGGACCTCGGCCTCCGGGACCCCCATGTCGGCGAGGACGGCGGCGATAGCGGCCTGGATCGTCTTCGATGCCACGTCAGCCGTCCGAACTCTTCGAGGACCCTGACGAGGTGCTCGAGCTGCCGCCGGAGGCCGAGGAGCCACCGGAGCCGGCATCGCTCGACGACGACGACGAGTCCGGCGTCGACGAAGCCGAGCCGCCTTCGGATCCGGCGGACGATCCCCCGCCGGGCTCGGCAGACGCCTTCTTCTTGTACTCCTCCGACCGGTAGTCGGTGATGTAGAAGCCCTCGCCCTTGAACAGGAATCCGGCGCCGCCGGAAATGAGGCGTTGAGCGTCGGCACCGCACTCCGGACAGTCCGCGACCGGTTCGTCCGACATCTTCTGGAAGAGTTCGAAACGATGGCCCTTCCGGCACTCGTAGTCGTAGGTCGGCATGGCGGGGGGTGGCACGGGTCTGACGTGGGGGACCCCTCCGCACCACGGGGGGCCGCAAGCCCTGAAAATTAACGACGATGGGGGGTGGGTACTACCCGTCGTACGTGCCCCATTCGAGCCGGAGTTCGTCGCTGATCTCTCCAAGGGTGACCCCGGCCTTCACCGCCTCCACGAAGGTCGGCACCAGGTTCTGGTCGGAACCGGCAGCAGCCCGTACGGCGGCGAGCCGCGCAGCCACCGCATCGGCGTCGCGCCCGGCCTTCATGGTGGACAGCCCCTCGACCTGGCCTCGCTCCAGCGCCGAATAGTCCGGCTGTCCGATGCGGGGCGCCGCTTCCTCGTCCACGTGCTGGTTGACCCCCACCACGCTGCGCGCCCCGGACTCGATCTCCATCTGGAAGCGGTACGCCGACTGATGGATCTCTTCCTGCATGTAGTCGATGGCCCTCGCCGCGCCGCCCAATTCGGCGATGCGCTCGAGGTACTCGCGGGCAACCCGCTCCACCTCGTCGGTGAGAGCCTCCACGTAGTGCGAGCCCCCCAGAGGATCGGCGGTGTTGGTGACCCCCGACTCCGAGGCCAGGATCTGCTGTGTACGAAGGGCCAGCTTCGCCGACTCCTCGGTGGGAAGAGCGAGAGCCTCGTCGTATCCGTTGGTGTGAAGCGACTGGGTCCCCCCCATGGTGGCGGCCAGGGCCTGGACGGCCACGCGCACCACGTTGTTCAACGGCTGCTGGGCCGTGAGGGTCGACCCTCCGGTCTGCGTGTGGAACCGCAGCCGGCACGATCGGTCCGAGGCGTCGAAGCGCTCGCGCATGAGCGTGGCCCAAAGCCGACGGGCCGCCCTGAACTTCGCCACCTCCTCGAACAGATCGTTGTGCGCGGCGAAGAAGAACGAGAGCCTCGGCGCGAACGACTCCAGCTCGAGGCCTGCCGCGAGGGCTCGCTCGACGTATTCGAGCCCGTTCGCGAAGGTGAAGGCGATCTCCTGGGGGGCCGTGGACCCCGCCTCGCGGATGTGGTAGCCGGAAATGGACACCGTATTCCATCGCGGCACCTCCCGGGCGCAGAACTCCATGAGATCGGTGACCAGCCGGAGGCTGTGGTCTACGGGGTAGATGTACGTCCCGCGCGCGATGTACTCCTTCAGCACGTCGTTTTGAACCGTCCCCGCCAGCCGATCCCTCGACACTCCCTGTTCGTCCCCCAGCGCCACGTAAAGGGCCAGGAGAATGCCCGCCGTGGCGTTGATGGTCATGGACGTGGAGACCTCGTCCAGCGGGATTCCGTGGAACAGCTTTCGCATGTCGTCCAGGGAATCGATGGCCACGCCAACGCGGCCCACCTCGCCGCGAGCCATGGCCGCGTCCGAGTCATATCCCATCTGGGTCGGGAGATCGAAGGCCACCGATAGCCCCGTCTGGCCGCGCTCCAACAGGTATCGGAACCGCTCGTTGGTCTCCTCGGCGGTCCCGAAGCCCGCGTACTGGCGCATGGTCCAGACCCGCCCGCGGTACATGGACTCGTACACGCCCCGCGTGAACGGGAACGAACCCGGGGCATCGGACCCGTAGTACGGCTCCACGGGGATCCCCGAGTCGGTGCGAACGGTCTCGTCGTCCACTACGGGACGTCCTCGTCCAGGGAGGCCAGGTCGACGAGGAGCTGATCCTTCTCTACGGCTTGCCCTTCCCCGACGTGGACCTTCACCACCCTGGCGTCGGCGTCGGCTTTCAACTCGTTCTCCATCTTCATCGCTTCGACGATGACGACACCCTGGCCCGCAGTGACGGTGTCGCCCTCCTGGACCTCGACCTTCACGACCATTCCCGGCATGGGCGCCTTGATGGGCTTGGGACCGAGGGATGCCGAGGCAGAGCCCGTCATCTCACGAATGACACGAGTCCGTTCGTCCACCACGTCGGCGCGAAGGCGACGCCCCCTCACGTGGAGGTCCCACGTCTCACGGCCGACGCGGCGGGCCGTGAAGCGGTGAGATGCGCCATCGAGGGCCAGGGACCACGTGGGTCCACCTTCGAGGCGGGAGAGATCCACCTCCACTCCCGTTCCGTCCACGGTGACCCCCTCCGGCCCAAGCTCCACCTCGAAGGTCCGGCCGCCCAAGGTGACGTGATAGATCATGCCGTGTCCCGTCGCTGAAGGACCGCCACCGTCTCGACGTGAGCCGTGTGCGGGAAGAGGTCGAAGCACCGAAGCCCGGTGAGACGGAAGGTCTCCCGAAGGCGCCCGAGGTCACGGGCGAGGGTGGCCGGGTCGCAGGACACGTAGACGAGGTGGTGCGGAGGCATTTCGTCGATGAGGGGGGGGACCGTGTCGTCCAGCCCGCTCCGAGGCGGGTTCACCAGAAGCACGTCCGTGGGGAGGAGGTGGGCGAGATGGTCCTCGACCGTTCCGCCAACGACCTGGAAGGTGTCGGGCGCTTCGGTTCGGGCGCCCTCCACCGCCGAGGTGTTGCGCTCGATGCCGGTAACCCGGATGCCCTCCGCCGCCAGTGCACGCCCCATGCGTGCGGTCCCACAGTACGCCTCCACGACGGTGGCCGGAGCCAGGGTCCGCACGACGCCCTGGACGTGGGTTCGGAGGAGTTCCGCCGCTTCTGGATTCACCTGGTCGAAGGCGTCCCCACCCCCCGTCCTGGCCTCACCGGCCACGAGCGCCGCCTCTTCCTCCCCGGAGGGTCGGTGCCAGACGCCTACGAGCTCGGGGACCTCGTCGAGTAGATCACCGGAGCGCCATCCGGGCGCTCCGCCCTCCACCACGAGTTCGACCCCCGCGGGTGCGGCCCGGAGCGTGAGCCTGAGCCGCCCCCCGTCGGGGAGTCGTCGCGCTCCGCTTCCCCACGCTAGCCTGAGGCGCGTCCACGCCGCCTCGATGTCCGGCCGAGGCAGAATGCACTCGTTTCGGACCTCGAGAACGTGGGCCGCGTTATCCCTGGCGTGGAGGCCCGCCACCACACGTCCGCCCCTAAGTCGGCGGAGCGTGAACGTCATGCGGCTCCGGTAGCGCTCGGTGGAGGGCGACGAGACGACATCGGGGAGGGGCACCTCTGCGAGCTTGCCGATCCGCTCCAACGCATCCACGACGAAGCGCGCCTTCCAGTGGAGCTGCTGTGGGTAGGCGACGTGCTGGAGCTGGCACCCGCCGCAGCGAGCGAAGAGGGTGCACAACGGAGCCACGCGGTGTCCGCCCGCCTCGACGATCTCCTCGACGGACGCCCGGGCCCATCGGGCGTGATCATCGACGAGGGTGACGCGCACGCGGTCCCCGGGTACGGTCCTGGGTACGAACACCACCCGACCGTCCGGCAGGTCCGCGACGCCGTCACCTCCCGACGCGAGGGCGCGGACCTGAACCTCGACCCCCTCCGCCGTGCTGGCCGGGGCGGATCCGTCGGCTGACCCCTCACCGAGGGTGGCCACACCGTCTCCTTCGCTCACGATGCACCGCCAGGCATGCCCGCCCGCCGCCATGCCGACATGGGTTCGGCCTCCGACGGCGCGATCCGTGGAGCCCGATGACTTCGATGGTCGTCTTCAAGGAGTGCCGCCGCCACGGCCGCGGCGATGAGCTCGGCCTCGGGTTCGTCCTCTTCGAGGAGCTCGGGATGCTCTTCGAGATAGCGAATGGAGATGTCTCCGCGCTGGAAGTCCGCCTCGTCCATGACCCGCCGGTGGAACGGGGCGCACGTCTCGACCCCGGAAACGACGAGCTCGTCGAGAGCCCGGGCCATGCGAGCGATGGCGGCGTCCCTCGACGCAGCGTGGACCACTAGCTTGGCGAGGAGGGGGTCGTAATGGAGCGTCACCTCCGTTCCCTGGAGGACTCCACCGTCCCAACGGACGCCAGGCCCCGTGGGCACCCCGAGGTGGGTGATGGTCCCCGTGGACGGAAGGAACCCTCCCAGATGGTCCTCCGACGTGATTCGACACTCGATGGCGTGCCCCGTGAGGCGAACGTCGTCCTGGCCGAAGGCGAGCCGCTCGCCCGAGGCCACCCGAAACTGCCACTCCACGAGATCGATGCCGGTGACCAGCTCCGTCACCGGGTGCTCGACCTGGATGCGCGTGTTCATCTCCAGGAAGAAGAACTCACCGTCCTGGTAGAGAAACTCGATGGTCCCGGCTCCCCGGTAGTCCACCGCCTGCGCAGCCCGGACCGCGGTCTCGCCCATGGCCGCGCGCTCGTCCTCGGTGAGCACAGGCGAGGGCGCTTCCTCCACCAGCTTCTGGTGCCGCCGCTGAATCGAGCATTCGCGCTCGGCCAGGTGGACCACGTTGCCGTGGGCATCGCCGAGGACCTGGATCTCGACGTGGCGGGGACGTGCCAGGTACCGCTCGAGGTAGACGCTGCCGTCGCCGAAGGCGGCCAAAGCCTCCCTCGAGGCCGCCTCGAAGGCCCGCCGCAGCTCGGCGGGCTCGGACACCACGCGCATGCCCTTGCCCCCTCCACCCGCCGACGCCTTGAGGAGGACGGGGAAGCCGATCTCGGCCGCCGCCTTCTCGGCCGCGTCCGGATCCGCCACGGCCTCGGTGAGGCCGGGCACGATGGGGCCGCCCGCCTCCTGCATGCGCCGCCGAGCCTCGGTCTTGTCGCCCATGGCCGCGATGGTGTCGGGGGCCGGACCGACGAAGACCAGTCCGGCGTCCTCCACCAGCCGAGCGAAGTCCGCCCGCTCGGCGAGGAAGCCGTACCCGGGATGGATGGCTTCGGCGCCGACCTCCTTGGCCAGCGCGACGAGAGACTCGCCCCGGAGATAGCTCTCCGCCGAGGGAGCCGGGCCGATGCAGTACGCTTCGTCGGCTTCCAGGACGTGGGGCGCCATCCGGTCCGGTTCGGAATAGACCGCGATGGCTCGGATGCCGCATTCGCGGGCCCCCCGAACGATGCGGAGGGCGATCTCTCCACGATTGGCAATGAGGACGGAGCCGATCACGCGAGCCTGGAGTGGAGGCGCGGGCGGCGTGGAGCAGGGTGAGCTCGGCACCGACATCGATCACGTC
>CALJKZ010000258.1 GCA_937983085.1 uncultured Gemmatimonadales bacterium | reverse complement strand
CCGCTCGACCGCCCGCCTGTCGGGTTCCCGCGCCGCCGGCAGCTTCCGTGCGTACGCCAGCGCCACGCCGAACCGCTGCAGCGCCTCGACGGACGTGTACAGCGTGCCGCCCACCGGCAGCGTCTCCAGGCGAACGCCCCGCACACCGCCGTTCGCCCATCGGTAGACCGCGGACACGTGCACGCCCTTCCCCTTGCGGCCGGGGAACCGCTTCGCCGCCTGTCGCAGCGTGAGCAGAGTTTCGTGAGCGAGGTCGATCATCGTCGGCTTCGGCGCTTGCTGCGCCTCCACCGACTAGAACGCCCGGCTCAGTTCGCGGTATGTCCGGACAATGTCCTCACCTGCGGCGCACCTCGTAGCCGTCCGCCACGTGGTCCAGGATGCCGTGGCGCACCATGGCCCGCAGGTCGCCGCGGAACCCGCCGCCTGGGGATCGGTGCACGAGCTTGGCCAGCGCCTTCTCTGGCATGGCGCCGTGCAGGAGCAGCGCAGCGTAGACGCGGCGCTCCGAGTCCGTGAACCGTCCGAGGTCCGGGCCCTTGTTCTCCTGCTCCTTCGCGACCCGCGCGGCCTCGATGTGCAGCTCCGCCTTCATGCGATGCATGAGCTTGCCGCTCGCGTTCAGCAGCCCGACCGGCGCCCCGCCCTCGGGATCGAGCAGTCTTTCAGCGTTCCACGTTTCCTGCAGGATCAGCATGGCCTGAGCCACGATCGCTTCGGCCCAGCTCGCCGCCGTCACGCTCACCCACGCGACGGTGCCGTGCTCGACCCTCGCGCGGTGCAGATCCCGCTTCAGCGGCTCCAGCTTGCTCTCTGCCGCCATCGCGGTGCCCCGCAGGTCATCGAAGGCCTCCTCCACCACGAGGTGGAATTTCTCGGGAGTAATTCCGGTCTCCCGCGCCTTCATGGCCTGCTCGACGACGCCCCGGCACCGGAGGAACGCCTCGTAGCACGCCTCCACGGCCTCGTAGGCGTCGTACACCGACGACGGCTCGGGGCGCCCCACCTCCGGCTGTTTCTTCTTCTTCATCGATGCCAAGTGTGCGGCCTCCGTCCGACAGCCCGGCTGCGTTACCTGGGCCCGCTCAGGCGCAGGTCGATGTCATCGGGGGGTACGTACCGCTCCAAGATCGCGAGAGCATCCTGAACGGTCGTGTTGCTCGGCAGTGTCACGGCGACCGACGGTTCAAAGAAGATGTCCCGTCGTTCTTTGGCACTGCGGCGCTCGACGTCGATTCTTTGGCGGTCCCGTTTGGCCGCCTCAGCGTCCAGCGACCTAATCTCGATCACCTCCCCCTCGTAGGGAGTTCGACGCCGCTTCTCTCGCTCGGGCTCATCCGTGAAGCGCACGAACAGGAAGCGCTCCCGTGCGTAGTCCCTATCCCGGCAGGCGATGCAGATCGAGCGAGCCCCTGTTTCCGCAGCCATGCGCAGGGCAGTCGCCAACGTGCTCCAGCGCGCCTCACGATGCGGACGAAACAACACGCGCCCGATGTTCCTGGTCCCGCGCCGGTACGCGCTCTTTGCCTGTGACCGCAGCACCTCCGGGAGCTCCTCGGGTCGGATCACGCCCTTAGGCCGGACCCAAATCCGGTCCTCTTCGTCGATGGACACCACGGCCGTCAGGTCGTCCCACTCGATGTCCCACGCCTCGACATACTGCACCGACGGCAGCTCGCCGCTCGGCACAATGGATCCCACGTCCTGCCAAGGAAGCACCGTCGCCGCCAGAAGCACGACCAGGAACACGGTCAGGCCCACGACGACCCACGGCTGGATGAGGACCCCGTCGGCATCGAGCCACGTGCGCTGTCTCATTCGTCGCACCGCTGCCAGGCAGGAGGCGGTCCTCGACCAGCCGCGATTCTATCCGACGCCCGGCTACCCCAGCCGCGCCATGACCTTCTTTGCGAAGCCCAGGTCGCGCTCGATGTAGACCTCGGTCACCGTCGGCGACTGGTGGCCCAGGACGACGCGCGCCGCCTCGATGCCCAGTTCGCGCTGGAGACGGGTCGCGGCGTTGTGGCGCAGCTGGTGGGGGTGCCACGTCGGCACGTCGGCCTTCTCGCAGGCGCGCTGGACCGCGCGGCGGTAGCTGTCGCGGGTGTAGTGGTCCTGCGGCGGCCGCTTCGGGCTCGCCTTGCGCTTGCGCTTCCGCGCCGAGGGGGTGAGCCTGGTCTTCCGCTGCAGGCGCCGCTTCGCGTTCCTCGCCTCCTCGGCTTCACGCGGATCGAAGACGAAGGCCTCGGCCTCGCGGCCCTTCAGGAACGGCTTCAAGACTTCCCGCGCCTGCGGCCCTAGGGGGATCATGCGGTCGTGGCCATGGTGCTCGGTCTTGTGGCGCAGCGGCGTGTAGATCCAAGCCTCGTCGTCGCTTTGGTCGATGTCGCAGGGGCGCACCAGGACGGCCTCGCCCGGCCGCATCCCCGACGCGAGCTGCAGCCGGATCATCGCTGCCACCTGGCTCGACACGTGGGGGAGCACGCCCTCGACGTGCGCCTCCTTCACCGGCCGCACGCCCTTGCCCTCCTTCGCCGCCGTCCGGCCGCGCTGGAGGCCCTTCACGGCCGTCAGCGCGTGGTAGACGCCGCCGGGGATCATCTCGCGCTCGGTCGCCCAGGCGAACATGCGGCGTATGCGGCCCACGTGCTTGTTGATCGTGTAGCGGCACCAGCCGCGCCCGACCATCTCCTCCCGGCAGGTCAGCAGCGCCTGCGGCCCGAAGGACGACACGTCCACGTGGCCGTACAGCTCCAGGAGCGGCCGCAGCGCCGCACGGATCGCGGGTTGCTCGCTGGTCGGCTTGCCCCGCTTCACGTAGTGGTGGCGCACGTGGCTCCAGTAGGCGGCGATCAGCTCGGCCACGCTCAGCGTGCGCGGCCCGCCCATCGGGCGGGGGAGCTGGCGGTCGTGCGCCAGCCACTCCTTCACGACGCGGTCGTACTCGAGCTTGCTCGTCTCGCTGCCGTGCTCGCCCAGGTAGACGTCTCTCCCGGAGAGCGTCACCACGGCTTTGCCCGACGGCTTGTGCAGGCGGTACTTGGGGATGCGGCTGCGCATGTTTCTCCTCCCCGTCGGGGGGAGCCGGTATTTACCGGGTTCCCCCGTTCGGATTGGGCCGCGCTGCCGCTTGGGCAGGTAGTCGTAACTTCGGCCTGTACGACCACTTGTAACTGGTCGGGGTGACTGGATTCGAACCAGCGACCTCTTGACCCCCAGTCAAGCGCGCTAGACCAGGCTGCGCTACACCCCGATCGGGTCCCGGACGGGGTTTGGTCCGCCCGGGGGGCCCGAGTTTAACCCCTGCCCGTGCCGGGGCAAATCGGCGGCCCTGACCCCTCCCGCGGCGCCGTGCCGCTCAGCGGGGAAAGGAGATCCCATGAACGCTCCCGCTCCGGCCCCCGCTCCCGCCCACGCCCCCGGACCCCCCCTTCTGGAGTGCCCGCGATGCGCGCGGCCCACGGCGAGTCTCAAGCACCTGCGCCTGCTGCAGCTCGGGCTCTTCGCGTGGCTCTTCTGGTACGTGCGCACCGTCGGCGTCGTCGCGTGCCCGCGGTGCATGCGCCGCCGCCTCCTCGTCACCGCGCTCCTGAACACCGTGCCCATGAACGTGCTGTGGCCCATCGCCGCGCCGCTCGCCTACGGCATCCCCCTGCTGCTGACGTTCCGGAAGGGGCACTCGAAGGTCGTGCGCCGCGCGGTGGGGGTGTAGAGGGGGTCCGGGGGCCGCGGCCGGTGCTACGATTGGCCCCGGTCCCCGGACCGGAAAGGAGCGTTCCTCTTGAAACGCATCGCTCTTCTCGTGCTCGTCGCGGCGGGCACGGTCGCGGCGCAGGACGACGTCGATCCCGCGCGCAAGCTGCTCGACGAGCTCACGGCCAGGTTCAAGGGCGCCAAGACCCTGGACATCGTCGTCGAAAGCGAGCAGCCCCTCGAGGACGACCAGGTCATGAAGGTCTCCTCGGAGGTGCACATCGCCAAGCCTCTCTACGGCTCGTTCCGCGTGAAGGCGGTGCGCGCCGACGAGCCGTTCGACATGGAGGTCGTGGGCACGGGGGAGAAGCTCTTCCTGCTCAACCACGTCGACAAGACCATCCAGCCCGGCCCCGCCGAGTGGCAGAACTTCTTCAGCATGTACCTCATGCGCACCTGGGGCGCCGGGGCCCCCGAGGTCGACGGCGTCACCCTCACCGAGGCCGACGGCCTGCGCCGGCTCGCCATCGAGTGGGGCGGCCAGACCGAGACCCTGGTGGTGGACAAGGAGGGCCGCATCGTCGCCGGCGAAGCGCGCGGGCCCGGGCCCCTCGTGAAGCACGTCTTCAAGCGCTTCGAGGCCCGCTCCGACGTCGACCCCAAGACCTACGCCGCCAAGATCCCCGACGGGTACGCGACCTTCGACCCCTTCGCGGAGATGAACGCGTCGCTCCTCGAGGTGGGCGCCGCCGCGCCGGACGTGTCGGTCACCGGAATGGACGACAAGGTCATGAAGCTGGCCGACCTGAAGGGCAAGACCGTCGTCCTGAACTTCTGGTTCTTCCACTGAGGGGGCTGTCGGGATGAGCTGCCTCATCTCGATCGCCTCTGGTCAGAGGTGAGCAAGGACCGGGACGACGTGGTCTTCGTCGCCGTCGACGCCGGCGACGGGCCCGCGATCATCGAGAAGTATTGGAAGGAGGAGGGCTTCAAGCTCTCCGCCGTGCGCGAGGACGACGACGGCAGTGTGTCGCAGGCCTTCGGCGTCCAGGCCTACCCCACGAACTACGTCATCGGCCCCGACGGCAAGGTGCTGTGGCGCAGCGTGGGCTACGACGAGGGGGCCATCCGCAAGGCCCTCGCGTCCACCGCGAAGAAGTAGCGCGTTGGGGGGTCCGGGGGCTCGCGCGCCCGGGCCCTTTTTTTCGCTTTTTTCGCCCGCCCGCGGATCCTGTCCGTCCGCCCGGTTAGGGTGTCGTTCGGATTGGAAAACGGCCGCCCCGCGGCGGCCCCCGATGGAAACGCGCGCGGCGCTCTCCGTCGCGCCGCACGACTCCCGCTTTCGCCGGGCGGGGTCGTGGGCGCGGGGGGCGCGGACGCCATCTTCCCGGGCGAGACCGTGCCCCGCGTGTGGTATGGGGAGGGTGC
>CALJKZ010000257.1 GCA_937983085.1 uncultured Gemmatimonadales bacterium | reverse complement strand
GAGGCGCCGTCGGTGAGGGCGTCCTCGAAGTGTGCGCGCAACTCCCGCTCCACCTCGGCGCGTCCATCGGTCATTCCCAACTCGGCGGCTGCGAGGACTTCGCCGATGACGGCTTCGATCTCGGCGGGCAGGCTCCTTGCCCTGTGCCGTTCCGCTCCGCCTCCGGGACGGGCCTTCCGATCCCCGCTCACCCGTTGCGCTCCGTCGGCTGCCCGGCTACACCGAGGGCGGACATGGCGTCCACCAGCTTCTTCCACTGCCAGCGCTGGCTCGCGAGCCACTCGAGTCCCGACGACGTGGCGCGGTAGTACTTCCGCCGGCGGCCGTTGGGCGCCTCCTGCCAGAAGGCCTCGACGTGTCCCTTGCCTTCGAGGTTGTAGAGCAGGGGGTAGACCGTGGACTGGCCGAGGGCCAGCAGCCCGTCACTGTCGCGATCCAGCGCCTCGACGAGCTCGTATCCGTACATCGCCCGCCGCTCCAGCAGCGTCAGCACGGCCAGGGGAGCCGCCCCTCGCGTCCATTCCCGCTCCAAGGTCATCTCCACCCTCCATTCTCGGCGTCCAGGCAATCGTCGGCGTGCGCCCCACGGGCCACACCTCGATCACTCCGCTGTACCTACTATGTATGACATAGTATGTAAGGCAAGAAACGTCCATCGTCAGGAGCTTGGACGGGGGAGGTGAGGCGGAGGTTGGAATGCCGGATCGGTTACATTCCCCACCCATGTTCTCCTACGACCTCCATGCTACGGAAGGGTCCGCCCGAGCCGGCACCTTCCACACCCCGCACGGCCCGGTGCAGACGCCGGCGTTCATGCCGGTGGGGACCGTCGGCACCGTGAAGGGCCTCATCATGGAGGAGGTGGACGGCCTCGGTGCGCAGATGGTGTTGGCCAACACCTACCATCTGTACCTGCGCCCCGGGGAAGCCCTCGTTTCACGCCTCGGTGGTCTCCACGACTTCATGCGATGGAACGGACCGATTCTCACCGACTCGGGTGGCTACCAGGTGTTCTCCCTGGGGGACATCCGCGACATCCACGACGACGGCGTGGTCTTCCAGAGCCACATCGATGGCTCGAAGCACACCTTCACGCCGGAGTCGGTGATGGAAGTTCAACGCGCCCTCGGCGCCGACGTGGTGATGGCCTTCGACGAGTGTCCTCCGGGCGGGTGCGACCGCCGGACGGCCGAGGAAGCGAACCGACGCACGCTGTCGTGGCTCGAACGGTGTCGGGATCGCTTCGCCGGCCTGGCAGAGGAGTCGGACACGCCCCTCCAGGCCCTGTTTCCCGTCCTCCAGGGCAACGTCTACGACGACCTCCGTCGAGAGCACGCCCGCCAGTTCCAGGACCTGTCGGACTGGAGGGGCTACGCCATCGGAGGCCTCAGCGTCGGGGAGGCCAAGAACGACATGTGGCGCATCCTCGAACTCCTGGACGGTGAACTTCCGGTACACCGTCCTCGCTACCTCATGGGCGTCGGCTACCCCGACGACCTCCTGGAGGCCATCGCCCGAGGCTGCGACCTCTTCGACTGCGTCGCACCCACGCGGAACGCCCGCCACGGGACTGCCTGGACGAGCGAAGAAGGCCAGGTGAACTTGAAGGCGGCGCGGTTCCGTGAGGATACGCAGCCGATCGATCCGGGGTGCGACTGCTACACATGCTCCCGATATGACCGGGCGTACCTCCGCCACCTGGTGGTTTCCGCCGAGTGGCTGCAGGTCCGTCTGCTTTCGATCCATAACCTCCGCTTCCTCGTCCGACTCGGCGAAGAGGCCCGCCGACGCATCGGTGAGGGCACCTTCGGCGTCTGGCATCGGGAATGGCTGGAGCGCTATCGCAACCAACGGAGTCCGGCGTGACCCCCTACAGCTTGCTGCTCGTCGTCCCCAGGGAAGGCGGCAACTCCGGGACGATCTTCCTCGTCCAGATGATGCTCATCTTCGGAATCTTCTACTTCCTCCTCCTCCGCCCCCAGGCGAAGGAGCGGCAGCGTCACGACGAGATGCTGTCGAAGATCAAGAAGGGCGACGAGATCGTCACCAACGGCGGGATCATCGGGAAGGTGGTCCACGTGGAAGAGAAGCGGCTGACCATCAAGACCGGCGACAACACGAAGATCACCGTCGATCGTGGCCGGATCGCCGCGGTCCTCGACGTCATGGGCGAGCCGAAGGACGAGTAGTGGCGCTTCGCGAGATCGTATTCATGGGGGACCCCGTCCTCCGCCGCAGCGCCGACGAGGTCACCGTCTTCGACGACGCCCTCGAGTCGTTGGTCCAGGACATGTTCGAGACCATGTACCATGCCGATGGGATCGGCCTGGCGGCACCTCAGATCGGCCTCTCGCAGCGCATCATCGTCGTCGATCTGAGGGTGGAGGAGGGCGAAGAACCCCGACGGGTCGCCGTGGTGAACCCCGAGATCACCTGGCAGAGCAGCGAGGCGGAGAAGGAATCCGAAGGCTGCCTCAGCATTCCCGGGCTCGAGGAGTTCGTGAAGCGGCCCGCCTCGGTGCGCGTCGAGGGTCAGGATCCCCAGGGTCGGGACCTGGTGGTGGAGGCCGACGGTCTCTTCGCCCGGGCGCTGCAGCACGAGATCGACCACGTGAACGGCATCCTCTTTCTCGACCGGGTCAGCCCGTTGAAGCGGAAGATGCTCCTCAAGAAGTGGAAGAAGCTCCGGGCGGAGGACGAATGACCCGAGGCGCCCGTGCGCAGGAGATCGGGCCGTGAGGATCCTCTTCTGGGGCACACCGGACTTCGCGGTGCCTTCCCTGCGCGCGCTCGACGACGAAGGGTTCGAGATCGTCGGGGTGGTGACCCAGCCCGATCGGCCCGCCGGTCGCGGTCGCAAGCCGACGCCGTCGCCGGTGACGCAGGTGGCTCGCCATTCGGGCGCTCGAGCCCGACATCTCCGTGGTAGTGGCCTACGGGCACATCCTCCGACCGGAGATTCTGGAGATTCCGCCTCTGGGCTCCATCAACGTCCACGCTTCCCTCCTCCCCGAGCTACGGGGCGCCGCCCCCATCAACTGGGCTATCGCCCGCGGTCACGAGCGGACGGGCGTGACCATCATGCGCATGGCCGAGGCCATGGACGCAGGCGCCATCATCCACGCCGTGGAGGAGCCCATCCTCCCCGACGAGACCGCCGGCGAGCTGACCGTCCGTCTGTCCGAGCTGGGAGCCCAGGCCCTCGTCGAAGCGCTGGCTCTCCTCGCCGCCGGTGTCGCCGAAGAGGTGGAGCAGGACCACGACGCCGCCACCTTCGCGCCGAAGATCGACCGTGACGTGGCCCGCATCGACTGGGACGGTGAAGCGGGGGCCGTCGCTGCCCACGTTCGTGCCATGGATCCGGTTCCGGGGGCATGGTCGATTCTTAGTGAGGCCCCGGTGAAGCTCTTCCGGCCCACGGTCTGGACTGCGGCCGAAGTCGATTCGCTCCGGGCGGAGGCGTCTCCGACCAACGGAGGACCGAGGGGTACCGGCGACGCTCGTCGTGCGGGCACGGTGGTGGCCGCCACGGCGGAGGACGGCGTCGTCGTGGCCACGGGGGAGGGGGGTGTGTCCTTCCACGAGGTGCAGCCACCTGGGAAGCGGAGAATGCCCGCCGCCGACTGGATCAACGGTCGGGGCGTGGAGCCGGGGCAGCGGTTCGGGTGAACCGGGGGGCCTCCGCCATGCCCGCGTCCCTCCCGCGACTCCACGTCGTCACCGACGACTCGGTTCTCGCGCGCGGCGACTTCCTCGCCGTGGCCGCGGGCGTGCTCCGGGCCGGGGGGGACGGCATCGCCCTCCACCTCCGGGGACCGCACACACCCGGAGCGATGGTGTATCGGATGGCGGAAGCGCTGCTCCCCCATTTCGGGGCGACGGGTGCACTCCTCGTCCTCAACGATCGCGTCGATGTCGCTCTGGGTCTCGGGGCGCCGAAGGGTGTCACCCTCGGCGTTCACCTCGGACGTCGTTCGTTGCCGGTGGACGAGACGAGGGGCCTCATCGGGCACGACGTCCTCGTGGGGCTTTCCGTCCACGACGACGAGGAGGTCGCTGCCGGGCGCCTCGCGGGCGCCGACTACCTCGTGTTCGGGCACGTACATCCCACGCCGTCCCACATGGGCGAGAGGGCCGCCGGGACCTCGGGACTCGCGTCGGCCGTGCGCGCGGCGGGCGACGTCCCCGTGGTGGCCATCGGCGGCATGGAGGCGTCGAGCGTCGACGAGGCGCTCGACTGCGGTGCCTTCGGGGTGGCCGCGCTTCGAGGCGTGTGGGATTCGCCGGCTCCGGAGGGCGCAGTAAGCGACTACATTTCGGCCCTCGCTCGGTACGTCGACAGCAGCAGGCCCACGCAGTGACCCAACACGAAACGATACGCGTCCAGCTCAACGGAAAGGAACGGGAGATCGAGGCAGGTCTCACGGTCCGATCGCTCCTCGAGTCCCTGGATCTGAAGCCGGGGATGGTGGTGGTGGAGCTCAATCGGGAGATCCTGGAACGCGACAGCTATCCGACGGTCACCGTATCCGAGGGCGACACCCTCGAGCTGGTGCACTTCGTCGGCGGAGGGTGACACGAGAATGATTGACGAAGCCCGGGCCCTCGACGGCCCTTTGGTCATCGGCGGCGAGACCTTCGTCTCGCGCCTCATCGTCGGCACCGGTAAGTACGAGACCAACGAGATCATGGTGGACGCCATCCGGGCCTCGGGCGCCGAAATGGTCACGGTGGCCGTCCGGCGCGTGGACCTGGACCGGACCAAGGCGGAGGGCATCCTCCACCACCTCGATCCCGACGAGTTCTTCCTCCTCGCCAATACGGCCGGCTGCTACACCGCAGAGGATGCGGTGCGTTATGCGCGGCTCGCCCGGGCCGCGGGATTCAACGACTTCGTGAAGCTCGAGGTCATCGGCGACGAGAAGACGCTGCTCCCCGACGTGGCGGCGACATTGGAGGCGGCTCGGACGCTCTCCGACGAGGGGTTCAAGGTCATGGCGTACACCAACGACGACCTCATCACGGCCCTGAGGTTGGAGGACGCCGGATGCGTCGCTGTCATGCCCCTGGCCAGCCCCATCGGCAGCGGCCTCGGCGTGGTCAACCCGTACTTCATCCGGGAGATCAAGAGCCGCCTGGAGGTGCCCGTCATCGTCGATGCCGGTGTAGGCACGGCCTCCGACGCGTGTGTCACCATGGAGCAGGGCGTCGACGGCGTCCTCATGAACACCGCTCTCGCCGCTGCCGACGATCCGGTGCGCATGTCCCACGCCATGAAGCACTCCAGCGTCGCTGCGCGGCTCCCCTACCTGGCCGGGCGGATGCCGTCCCGGGAGATCGCCGTTCCGTCGTCGCCGACGAAGGGGATGTTGGACTGACGGGTCGCGAAGCGGCGCTGAGGGTGCGACGCGAAGTCGAGCGCGGACGTCGCCTCGACCGTGCGTTCACGGAGGCCGCGGCGGGCATGGAGAACCGGGAGCGGGCCTTCGCCCACGAGCTGTCCCACGGGGTCACCCGATTCCGGGGCCGGCTCGACCACCTCCTCGCTCCCCACGTGCATCGCGGGCTCCCGTCGGTGGATCCGGTGCTTCTCGAAGTCCTGCGTCTGGGCGCATACCAGATCCTGTACATGGACGGAGTGCCCGGCTACGCGGCGGTCTCCGAGACCGTCGATCAGGTCAAATCCGCCGTCGACCCCAAGGTGTCTGGCTTCGCCAACGCCGTTCTCCGTAAGGTCCTCCATGCCGGCGACGACGCCGCTCGGTTCCCCTCCATGGAGTCCGACCCGGTAGCCCATCTCGCGACCTGGGGCTCCCACCCGGAGTGGCTCGTCCGCCGCTGGCTGGAGCGCTGGAGCCCCGAGGAGGTTCAGCGCCTTGTCGAGGCGAACAACCGGCGGCCCGACGTGTTCGTCGTGCCTCTCGACGGACCGTTGGACGACGCCGTCCGACGCCTGGCTGACGAGGACATCGGGGCATCCATCGTGGGGTCCGGGCCGCGATGCCTCGGGCTGTAGGAGGCTCGACGGGTGGGCGAGGCTCTCGATATCGTTGGGCCTTCCATCGTCAAGGACCCGGCGGCGAACCTCGTCGCATCCTATGCGGATGTTCCGCCAGGCACGATCGTTGCAGATCTTTGTGCGGCGCCCGGTGGTAAGATACTGGCTCTGTCGGGTGGCCCTGCGAAGCTGCTCGCATCCGATCGCTCGGAGTCACGTATCGACATGCTCAAGGAGAACGCTCGCCGGACGGGCCGTCGCGTGGAGGCTGTGGTGGCCGACGCGTTGCATCCGCCCTTCCGGGCCGTCGATGCGGTTCTCCTCGACGTCCCCTGCTCGGGAACGGGTACGCTGTCGCGTCACCCCGACGCCCGATGGAGGCTGGAGCCTGGGACCATCGACGAGTTGGCGGGGCTCCAGGGTCGGATGATTGCCGCGGCTGCGGACGTCGTGGTGCCGGGAGGGCTCCTGATCTACTCCACGTGCACGCTGGAGTCCGAGGAGAACGAATCCGTGGTGGAGTCCTTCCTATCGGCGCGCTCCGATTTTCGACTCGAGCCTACGGACGCGGTACCGTCGCGCTTCAAAGACGCCGATGGGTTTCTGCGCGTGACACCCCACGACCACGGCTACGACGGCGCGTTCGCCGCCCGACTCCGGAGAGCCGCGTGAAGCTCGGCGACTCCCTCGGCCGGCGGCGGGGACGCCGTCGTTCGTCGTCGGCGTCGGACGAACCGCCGCGCGAGGAGCACGGAAAGGACTCGGCGCCGAAGGGCGCGACGTACGGGCGGTGGCGGGAGGGACGCAGCCTCTTCCCGCAGCTGCGCGGCCGCACCCTCCTGCTGGGCGTCGTGGGTCTCGCCGCTCTCGGATGGGCGTTCGGCTACGGATTCTCCACCCGCGTGCTCTTTCCCGCTCCGCCGCCGCCGGGTGATCTCTTCGAGGTACCCGATCTCAGGGGCATGGGCCTGGCCAGCGCGTCGGAGCGGCTTGCGGGCGTCGGCCTCGATCTGGGCAGCGTCGATTCTCTCCAGCACCCGTCCATCGCAGCCGGCCTGGTCCTGGGCCAGTCCCCTCTTCCGGGTCAACTGAGCCGGCCCCAGAACCCTGTCCGCGTGAGCATCAGCACGGGCCCGCAGTCGCGGTCCGTTCCCGACGTACTGGGCCTCAATGAGGACCGGGCCCGCATCGTCCTTGAGACCAGCGGGTTCGTGGTGACGCTCAACGTGGTGGAGTCGGAAGAGCCGCGGGGTCGCGTCGTCTCCGTTTCACCGGCGCCGGGTGCCGTCGTGTCGCTCCCGTCCGAGATCCGGGTCCGCGTGAGTGCCGGTCCGCCGGTGGTTGCCATGCCGTTCGTCCTGGGCATGGAGCGAGCCGAGGCAGAGTTGCTTCTCGACTCCCTCGGGCTGGTGGTCTCGGACGTCGAAGAGGTCTTCCGGTTCGGCCGGGACCAGGGCATCGTGGTCGAGCAGGAGCCCGCAGCCGAGACGGAGCTGCAACGGGGTAGCAGCGTGCGTTTGACCGTGGGGCGGGGTGGTCGCGGAGGGCAGGAACAATGACCTCGCCAGCCCGTAGCAGAGCAGGCGGCAGCGCCCACGGCGTCGCCGGCTCCCGTGGACTACCGGACGACTCCAAATGAAGCGCTCCTTCAGCCGCTCTCCCTACTTCTGGGCCATCGTCGGCGTCCTCAGCGTCGTGGTGATGGCGTGGATCGGTCGGGAGAACTACCGGCCGGTCATTACCGGAGCGGAAGCGCCTGACTTCACCTTTGCCTCCATCGACGGCGGCGAAGTGAGCCTGTCCGACTTCGAGGGCGAGAAGGTGGTGCTGGTGAACGTGTGGGCGACCTGGTGCGGGCCGTGCGTGGTGGAGATGCCCTCCATGCAGCGCCTCTACGACTCCCTGAGAGGCGAGGATTTCGAGATCCTGGCGGTGAGCGTCGACGCCCGCATCGGCGAGGTGGACGCCTTCGGTCGGCCCGGCGGCGACCTCGCCGCATTTACCGAAGAGCTGTCGCTCACCTTCCCCATCCTCCACGACCCCGCCAACTCCATCAGTCGGTTGTACCAGACCACGGGTGTGCCGGAGAGCTTCGTGGTGGGCAAGGACGGGATCATCTACAAGAAGGTCGCCGGCCCCACCGAGTGGGACGCGACCCAGCACGAGGAGCTCATCCGCCGGCTCCTCGACACCGAGTAGGGCGCCGGTATGCCGAGGCCCGGGCAGGTGCTCATCCACAACTGGCGCCTGAAGCTCTCGGCACTGGGACTGTCCGTGCTCCTGTGGGCCCTGGTCCAGACCGAGCCCACCAACCGCGAGACCTTCTCACAGGTCCCGGTCCGCGTCCAGATCGCCGATACGGCATGGACGACGTCGGGGCCGCCCTCGCCTGCTTCCGTCCAGGTCCGGCTCGGAGGTCCGCCGCGTGAAATCATCCGCCTCGCTCAGGAGGGCGCGAGCATCCGCATCCCCGTGGGTGCGGTGGGGTCACGGGACACGATCATCACGCTCCAGCGCGAGTGGGTGCAACTGGGCCAACGGTCGGGTCTCACCGTCGAGTCCCTGTCTCCTCCCGACGTCCGGATCTCGTTCGAGCCCGCTCGCACGCGACTCGTTCCCGTCTCGACGCGGCTCGTCGGGCGGATCCGCGATCATCTGGCGTTGGCGTCGGACATCGAAGTGAGCCCGCGCCTGGTTCGTGTCCGCGGGCCCGAGAGCCGACTCGTCGGCCTGGACTCGGTCCCCCTCGAGCCCTTCGATCTTTCTGACATCAGTCGTTCGGGCGCCTTCACCGTGCCCGCCGACACGTCCGGCCTCCTCGGCGCCTCGGTGGTGCCCCAGACCGCCACGCTGGGCATCCGGGTGGAGGAGTTGGTGGAGCGGGTCTTCGACGAGATCCCCGTTCAAGCGGTGGCCGACGCCGGCGAAGCCGAGGTCGTGGTGGAGCCCGCCAACATCCAGGTGCGCCTGTCGGGCGCTCGCTCCATCGTGACGTCGCTGGACCCCGAACGTCTCCGCGTCTGGGTTCCCGCCGAGTTCCTAGAAGGGATGGCGCCGGGAGAGGAACGATTTCTGAGGGTCCGGGTCGAGGGCGTGCCGGCTCTGGTCACGGCCGTGCCCGGCACGGAGCGGGTGACGGTGCGCCGGGCCATCGACCAGGACGACCGTCCGGGGTCGCAGGGACCACCGTGAGTGCCGAGCCGAGGAAGCCCCTGATCCTCGGACTCGAGACGTCGTGCGACGAGACCTCCGCGGCGGTCATCGACGGGGACAACGAGATCCTGGGGCACGTGATCCTCTCGCAGGACGTGCACGAGGTCTATGGCGGCGTCGTGCCCGAGTTGGCGGCCCGTGCCCACCTCCAGAAAGTCGACGCGGTGGTGGCTGAGACGCTGGCGCGGGCGGGTGTGGCGCTGGACGATGTCGACGTCTTCGGCGTCACCGCCGGGCCGGGGCTCATCGGGGCGCTCCTCGTGGGCGTCTGCTGGACGAAAGCGGTGGCGTACGGCCTCGGACGACCCTGGGTCCCCGTCCACCATATGGAAGCACACCTTTTCGCTCCGGCCCTCGAGGACGTCGAGGCGGAGCCCCCCTTCGTGTCCCTGCTGGTGTCCGGCGGACACACGCTCCTGCTCCATGCCGAGGCGTGGGGTCGGTACACCCTTCTCGGCCGTACGCGTGACGACGCCGCCGGCGAGGCCTTCGACAAGGTCGCCAAGTTGCTCGGCCTGCCGTATCCGGGCGGCCCCGCGGTGGAGCGGATGGCTCGGGAAGGAGATCCCCGACGTCATCGGCTGACGCGTCCCATGCTGCGCGGGAACCAGCGCCCCGGCGACGCCGACTTCTACGATTTCTCCTTCAGCGGCCTCAAGACCGCGGTGGGAGATCTCGCTCGCGCGGTCCAGGCCGACGTAGGCGCCGGCGAGGCATCGGATCTTCCCGACGAGGAGAAGGCCCACATCGCCCGAGCGTTTCAGGACGCTGCGGTGGACGTTCTCGTGTCCAAGACGCTGCGCGCGGTGGAGGAGACGGGGTGCCGCCGGGTGGTGTTGGGTGGAGGCGTGAGCGCCAACGGAGTCCTGCGCTCGGAGATGGAGAGGCGCCTGCCTGACGGTCGGGTGTTCTGGGCGTCTCCGAGGCTCTCGCTGGACAACGGCGCCATGGTGGCCCGGACTGCCCGCTTTCGTTACGACCTCGGCGAGGTGGGTGCGCTGGATGGTTCGGCGTCGGCGTCCCTGGCGTTCCCCGGCCTCGTGACGGCTTCCCGCGAGGCGGCCGTCCCACGAACTTGAAGGGCTGTACTCCCCGAATCCAACGCTATGTATCCGGTCTTCTTCGATGTCCCCGATTGGGTCCCCTTCCTGGGGGGACAACCTATCACGTCGTTCGGCGTGTTCATGCTCTTCTCGTTCCTCACGGCCGGGTACGTTCTCCGGGCGGAACTGAGGCGAACCGGCGAAGATCCCGAGAAGGCCTGGGACTTCGTATTCATGGCCGTCATCGGGGGCATTGTCGGCGCCCGTGGCTATTACATCCTCCTCAACTTCCCAAGCCTTCTGGAAGACCCCGCGGGCCTCATCTTCTCCCGGGGCGGGCTGGTGTGGTACGGAGGCTTCCTGCTGGCGACCCTCCTGGTCATCTGGGAGATCCGCCGCCAGAAGATGTCGGTGCCGAGCACGGCGGACCTCATGGCCCCGGCTCTGGCCCTGGCCTACGCCGTGGGTCGGGTGGGCTGCTTCCTCGTCGGCGACGATTGGGGGCGTCCCACCGACTCCTGGGTCGGGATCCGTTTTCCCCAGGGGACGCCCGCCACGACGGTGCAGAACATCGAGCAGATGTTCGGCATCGAGGTCGACCCGGAACTCATCGCGAAGTACGGCCAGGTGGTGCCGGTCCATCCCACCCAACTCTACGAGGTGGGCCTGAGCACGCTCATCTTCTTCGTGCTTTGGCGAATCCGCGACCACGACCACATGAAGGGGTGGCTCTTCATGCTCTGGTTGACGCTGGCCGGACTCGAGCGGTTCGCCGTGGAGTTCCTTCGCGCGAAGGACGACCGGTTCTTCGGGATCCTCACCATGGCGCAGATGATCAGTCTCGCCATCGTGGCGTTCGGTGCCATGGGGCTTGCCCGGACGTGGCACAAGGATCGGGCGGAGAGCGAGGCCGCCTGAGATGTCGCCCGCTGTGCTGACGGTCCTCCACACGTCCGACTACCAGGTCGGGCGACCGTACCTGCCTCGAGCCGCGGACGCCATGATCGAGTTGGCGGAGACCGTCGCGCCCGACGTGGTGGTCGCCTCCGGTGACCTCACCCAACGGGCCAAGCGCAGGGAGTTCGAGGGCGCGCGTACTCTTCTAGGCCGGTTCGGCGACGTGCCCGTGGTGGTGACGCCGGGGAACCACGACGTGCCCGTGTACAGGGCCCTCGAGCGTGTGGCCTCGCCGTACGGGAATTGGCGCAGGTTCTCCGGATCCTCCGAGCTCGACTCGGTGACCCGGGTCGAGGGTGCGACGTTCGTGGCCCTGAGCTCCGCGGCACCCTATCGGGCCGTCGTCGGGGGGCGCCTCCGGGCACGTCAGATGGCGTTCGCCCACGAAGCGTTCCGACAGGCCCCCGTGGGGGATCACCGGATCGTCGTGGTCCATCACCACTTCGTCCCGGTGGACGGTGGAGGGGCGGGTCGGCCTCTGCCCGACGCCTCGACACTGCTCCGCGCGTTCGAGGAGATGGGCGTCAGCGCCATTCTCGGGGGGCACGTGCACCAGATTCACCTCCACTCCTCGTCACGCCTCACCGGCCGGCCCGACTCTGTGCCGGTGTTGTGCACCGGGACGGCGACGTCGCGTCGGGGGCGGGGAAGCGAGGCCGGGTCGAACTCGGTCTGCGTTCTCCGTTTCACCGACGAAGAGGTCGAGGTGACCCCGTACCTGAGGTCTCCGGAGGGTCCGAGCTTCGAGGGCCAGGAGCCGCGGACCTTTCGACTGGCCGCTCGCGCCCGTCGGGTGAGTGCATCCGCCGAATCCGACGACACCGTCGAGGCGGTGGCCGGCCCATGACGGTCCACTATCGGCGGCGTCCGCTTTCGCGGCGTGACGAACTCGGCGCCCCGGCCGTCTCGACTCTGGCCGGGGTGTTAGGGGCGGCCGCGGCCTACTACCTCACCCGCCTCTACCTCTCCAGGGAGAAGCTCGAAGGCGGCGACCGCAGCGTCAGCGGTCGCGACGACCAGCCGGGTCTTCCGTCCCCGGGGACGACGGCGGACACAGGCCACTGACCGTGGGCCGCCGCTGCGCGTTCCTCCTTCTGGCTTCGGTGGCTTCCGCCCCCGCTACCCTCGCTGGCCAGGTGAGTCCTCCGGAGGTCACCGAGGTCCGATTCGAGGGCAACGAGACCTTCTCGGCGGATTCGCTCGCGCGCGCCATCGTCACGCGGGAAACGGAGTGCAAGTCGGGGCTCTTCAACTTCCCCATTCCGCTCTGCCCTATCGGGATCGGCTTCGCCCTGAACCGATCCCAGCTGCGGGAGCGGGATCTGCCGCGCGACCGGGCTCGCCTCATCCTGTGGTACCGGCAACGGGGGTTCCAGGACGTCCAGGTGGACACGCCCACCGTCTTCCGGACGGCGCAGACGGCCGAGGTGGTCTTCACGGTGGAGGAGGGCCGCCCGGTCATCGCCGACAGCATCACGTATACCGGAGTCGAAGACCTGGGTCTTCCGGCGTTGCTGGACAACCTCCCCATCGAGGAGGGCGATCGTCTGAGTACCATCGCCCTGGACGCCACGCGGGACTCCATCACCAACCGGCTGGCGAACCGCGGATACGCGTACGCGGAGGTCTATCGGAGCGCCCTCCGGCCGGCGGCGGATCCGTACAACGCCATCGTCACCTTCGACGTGGACCCCGGGCCGGTCTCCACGTACGGCGCCATTAACGTGACGGGCAACGAGAACCTCAGCGTCCGCACTGTACTGCGCACCGTGCAGCTCTCCAGCGGCCAGGTCTACCGGCAAAGCGCAATCGATGAGGCCACCACGCGCTTGTACGGACTCCAGATCGTCCGGAGCGCCAGCGTCCGGCCGGTACGATCGGATACGTTGTCCCTCGTGCGCGATTCGGTCATCGACGTCGACATCGAGGTGCGGGAAGGGGATGCCTACCGGGTTCGAGCCGGCGGGGGCCTGAACACGGCCGAGTGCCTCAATGTCGAGGCCCGGTGGACGAGCCGGAACTTCGTGGGAGGCGGCCGGCTCCTCCAGATCCGCGGCCGGGTCGGGAACATCCTGGCGGCGGATTTCCGTGAGGTGCTCTGCAATCAGAGTGGCCGCGACGAGTTCGGGAAGCTCACGGGGCTGGCTTCGGTGGAGTTCGTTCAGCCGTGGATCTTCTCCACGCGCAACTCGCTTTCGGCCTCGGTCTTCGCCGAGCGGCAGGCTCTGCCCAACATCTTCGTTCGGCGAGCCGTGGGTGCGCAGTTGGCGCTCTCCCGGACCATCGCGCCCCAAACGATCCTCACCGGGTTCTACCGCCCCGAGGTTTCCGAACTGGACGCCGAGGACGTCCTCTTCTGTACCGGGCTCCTGGTGTGCGATCCAGGCGACGTTCGTGAGCTGGAGGGCAGGAACTTCCTTTCTCCGGTGGGCTTCTCCCTGGCACGGGACCGGAGCGATGACCTGCTCAATCCGCGTCGCGGGTACCGCGTCCTCATGGACTTCGAGCACGCCGCCTCGTGGACCACGTCCGACTTCCGCTACACGCGGGTCGTCGCCGAAGCATCCCGGTACGTTCCTCTCGGGGGTGTCGTACTCGCGGGACGGGTCCGGGGAGGGTGGGTCGGCTCAGGAGGCTTCGCCGGGCTGGCCGGTACGTCCGAGGGACGGGAGATCGTGCACCCGCAGAAGCGGTTCGACAACGGTGGCGCGAGCTCCGTGACAGGGTTGACCCAGAGCAACCTGGGCCCCCGGGTGCTCTTCGCCACGCCGACGCGGTTGCTGTCGAGAGGCGACGGATTCGGGTGGTGCGAGCCCGCCGACCTGGCCGACCTGGCGTGTGATCCGGCACAGGGTACGGACTTTCAGCCCCGACCGACCGGGGGCACCCGTGTCCTCGAGATCAACGCCGAACTTCGCTTCCCCGTGGCCTCGGTCTTCGAGGGGGTGGTGTTCGGGGATGCGGGGCAGGCTTGGGGTCGGGACCAGACCGTACAGCTCTCCTCCCTGGAGGTGACGCCGGGCGTGGGTGTGCGCTTTCCCAGCCCCGTGGGACCCATTCGGGTGGACCTCGCGTACCGATTCAGGGGGGCGGAGAGCCTTGCGGTGGTCACCGAGGTCATCGAGCCCTTCGATCCCGGCAACCCAAACCACGAACGAATCGTGGTCCGCAACGCGGCAGGAAACGAGATGAGCATCGACTGGGCCAGCACCGGCGCGTTGAGTACGCTGGCCGGCCCCGTGCTCTTCGGGACCAACGACGGCGGTCTGCAGCTCCATGTATCCATCGGGCAGGCCTTCTGATGGCCGACGTACCGGAGGAAGGAGCCGTGGCCGGCGGAGGCGGGGAGGACGCGACGGTGGATGCGGGAACGGAGTCGGCGGGAGAGAGCCCAACGCCGGAGGTCCGTCACAGCCCGCGCATGATGTTCCGCCGTCGCCTCGTCCGGGTCCGTCGGTTCGTGCGTCGGTCCTTCTGGAGTCTCGTGTTGTTGGCGGTGGTGGTCATCGCTTTCGCGGCCCAGACCGCCAGGGGGCAGGACATCGTTCTGCGGACGGTCCTCAACGAGGTCCGGTCGTCGCTGGCAGGGGAACTCACCATCCAGGGCATCCGCAGTGGGACCCTTCTCACCGGTGCGACGCTGAGGGATGTGCGACTCGACGCCGAAGGGGGCACGCCCTTCCTCGTGGCCGACTCGGTACTCCTTCGGTACTCGCTTCTTTCCACCATCACCGGTGGATCTCCCATCCGCTCCACGACCGTGTGGGGCGCCGACATCACCGTGTCGCGGTACGCGGAAGAGGAGACGGTGAACGTCGCTCGCCTCCTCGCGGATCGTGATTCTGCGTCGGCTTCCGGTGAGGGGCGGCCCACGCGGTTGGGTCACGTGGCCATCCGACAGGGCCGCGCTCGTATCGTGTCGCCGGCGGGTGGATCGAAGACCTCCAACGCAGAAGGGCCCGGGGGCGAGCCGGTACGGGAACTCACCTTCGACGGTCTCGACATCGACGTCGAGAACGCGGTTCTCGTGCCGGGTGGTTCGGTGATCTTCCAGGCGGACCTGGCGTCCTTTTCGTCGGTCATCGGAATCCGCGATGAACCCCTTCGTGTCCGGGAGGTCTTCGGGACGCTGACGTACGGCGATCAGGGCATCCGGATCAGCGACGCCGCCTTCCGGATGCCCGAGACCCTCGTCGAAGGGGATCTTCGCGTCGGCCCTGCCGAGCCGGGGGCGCCGTGGACGTTCTGGACCGACCTGCGCACCCGGGGATGGGGGGACCTGGCCGACCTTCACTGGGTGGACCCACGCATTCCGGAGGCTCGCTTCACCGGAGCGGCCGAGATCGACGTCGCGGGCCGGGTAGCCGTGGGCATGCGTCAGCTCGGTGTAGAGCGCGAGGCCAGCGGCGGCGTTTTCGCCGGGCGCGCCGGCCTCGA
>CALJKZ010000256.1 GCA_937983085.1 uncultured Gemmatimonadales bacterium | reverse complement strand
CCAGGTCGGCGCCGGTGATCTTCTCTTTGCGGACGAGCTTCGCCTCGAGGAGCCCGTAGACCTCCCAGAAGCTGACCAGAGCCGCGCGCACGCCCTGAAGGGACGCACGGGAAACCTTCACCGCCTTGAGCGCCTTCTCGACGCATGCAGCTCGCTCGGCCTCGGTCTGAAGGTTCTGGGCGATGCAGTCCTCCTTGACGACGTCCTTGTAGTCGACCACGCCCTCGACCAGCACGGCCGTACCTCGTTCCGCGCGAATGACGGTCTCAGCCGCCGCTTCCAACTGGGCGTGGCTGCAACTGACGAGAAGGAGAAGGATGGGGGCCGGTGCCCAGGGCTTCCGCATGTGCGGAGAATACCAGGTCAGGCGACGACTTTCTCGGTCCGGTAGGATCGGGCCGCCGCGTCCACCAGGTAGGCGCTGGGGTCCAAAAGCCGTGGGGGCGGGTCACCGTCTCCGTGCCACTGCATCTCGCCCTGGCGGATCGCCGTCGTCATGGGCTCGTCGTTGATGTCGGAGGCGGCATACATCTCGTAGTGCAGCATGTGGCCGCCGTCCCTCATAAGCGCGATACGGGCGAGGGGGTCACCTTTCTTCACCTGCTTGCCCGGTCGTGTGCCGAACTCGCGCCAACTGAACTTCTCGATCTCCCCGAGGTTGAGGATCCGCCCGCCCGGGACCCGCAGATAGAGAGCCCAGCTCCCGTGATGGAAAGGGAGGATCGCCACGACCCGGCCGCCCTCCGGGGCCACGACCACGTCCCCGGCGTTGGCGAAGAGGTCGATGCCGGCGTGGCGGCGCACTTCCCCGTCGTCGGTCTCACGTTTCCCTCCGAACTGCCTCCCCCACGCGCCACGGATCCCATCTTGGGTGAAGTACGAAACCGTCAGCCTACGCCGATGGCGTGAATCCTTCGAGATGGGCCAGATCGCCCCTTCGCCAGGCTCCGCCATCGGAGCCTCGCTTTGGCGAGGCGCGAAGGTGGGGTCGGCAAGCGGGTCGATGGTGCAGACGAGCTCGATGTCTCCCTTGGGTTCGGGATTGTTCTGGACGACGGGGTGACACAGCTCGTCGGGGGTCCCTTCGCCGACCTGGAGAAGTCCCTCGGGGGGGTCCTCCTCATGACCGTGATCGTGGTCGTCTTGCTCGACCTCGCCGCCGGCAAGGGCATCGCGCTCCCAATCCTCGAGGCCGTCCTCGCGGCGCGGCGGGATGGGCTCCGGCGGCGGGGGAGGAACCGGCTGCGCGTGCGCACGACGCTGAAATGCCTGGAAGGTGGCCAGGGTGCCGAAGGTGACGACGGTCAAACCCACGAAGGTGAGCCCCGGACGCGCGGCAAAGAAGGGGAGCACCCCGGGATTGGGAGCGTTAGGCCGCACGGAGGACCTCCTCGATGGTTCGGGTACCGGGCTTGTTGGCCTTGAAGTCCATACGCAAGACGGAGCCGGTCGACTCCGCCGCGGGCATCATCACCTTCTCGATGAACGCCGCCCCGGGGTCGCTGGGCTTGCGGCTGTACTGCGCGTGGATCTCGAACTCGTCCATCTCGTTGCCTTCGGAGCGGCCGTACTCGATGAAGCGCTCGACGTCGTAGATCAGGTCGGCCGCTCGTTCGGGGGTGACCTCCTCCCTGAGCGAGTTGGCGTCCCAGGCGAAGCCCGCGGACCAGTTGTTGGCGCCGTGCCCATGCCAGGTCACGAACTCGAAAGGGAGGTTCAGGTAGAGCACGGAGTTGGCGGCCGAGACCCCGTGGTAGGGCATGCCGTAGTTCCCCTTTTGGGGAGGGTCCCCTCGGTACCGTAAGGCCAAAGCCATGGCCCGGGCCCACTGCTCCTTCGTCAGCTCCTGTGTGGGGCGCGCGAGCCAAAGACCTGTGCCGCCGTCGAGTTCGTAGGGGTCCTTGTCCTTGTCGGCGAGTTCCTCGAAGAGGCGCGTCATCGCGCGGATGGCCCGCTTGCGCGGGCCGACCCCCTCGTAGATCGCGGTGTGGTGAAAGCAGACCCTCTTTTTCTTGGTGCGACGGCTGTAGCCCGAGGTATCGCCGAGGTTGGTGTTCGGCTTGTACCACTTGCGGCGCCGTCCCTGGACGAGATGGCGCTGGTCAAAAACGGCATACAGGAAGTCCTCGTGGACGGACTCGGATTCCCCCTCGGCCTTTTCTCGCTCGAGTTCCTCGGGGTCGACCTTCCCCGCGAGCCCGTAGAGGTTGTCGATCAGAAACGCGAGTTGGGCCTCGAATTCGGGGGGTAGGTCGACGTTCTCCAGGTATTGGTGAAAGCGTCGGACGGCCTCGAAATCTTCTTCGTCGAATGTATGCATGGACGATCCTCGTGTAGATGGGGGGTCAGGTGAAGTAGCGGCGACCGAAGCGGTCGTACAACACGGCGCCGGCGCCCACGGCTCCCATGGCTGCGCTGGCGGCCAGCATGACCCGCGTGGGGGTAGGCATCCTCGACCCGAGCGGCATGCGGCCGCTGCGGTCGACGGCGGGGTCGCTCTCGTCGAGCTTGTTGGCGAGCCCGTCGATGAGCCGCGCGGTGCGGGCGGGGGCGGGGGCGGGTACTCGGACATGCCCCCGGGGACGCTCGCCTTCACGCCGCCGGGTGGCGCGATGAAACCCTTGCGCCGCTTTTCGAACTTCTGCCGCAGGATCTCCCTCGGAGACTGTCCTTTCCAGCGGTACTGGGGGACGCTGCGCCAGTTCACGTTGGGCCAAAGCGTGTCGTCGTTGAGGATCGCAGTGAGCGTTTGTTCCCACAGCTCGATCATGGAACGGTTCCAGTGCCCGGGTTGCCCGAACACCGGGAAGACCCCTTGATCTTTGCGGACGACGGTGCCCCCTCCGATCAGCTCGTCCTCGAACTCATTGCCGGGGAAAACGTAAAACGCCTCGTAGTCCCGAAGCGCCGCGCGCTGTCGCTCTTTCAGGTTGCGAAGCGCGTGAGCGTAGACCGTGGTAAGGTAAAACCAGGTGTCGGGGCTGAAGGGCTTGCGTCTATCACGGACGACGAAGGGGTACTGGGTCTTGTCCGCGCCTCGGGCCCAAAACTCCTCGGTGACCCACGCGATCAGTTCGTTCATGTGCTGCACGCCGCCCCAGCCCCCAGGGAAGGTGCGTCGGACGCCCTTCTTGTCGCAATAGGACGCGCCGATATTCCAACTCCCGCACCAGACCTCGCCGGTGCAGGTGTCCCACGTGTGCGTGTCGATCACACTGCTTTGGGAAACCGTGAAGCCCTTGAGGATGCAGCGCTCGCCGTACTCCAAGAGCCCATGGACGAACGCGTTCCAGTTCTCCTCCGTGGCCTCGGTGTCGATGGTGAACATCGAGGGCCCCGGGCTCAAGACTGTGCCCCACAGGTAACCCGCCAAGGAGCGGGCGGTGGGCATGTAGTCGCCCGTATTGACGGGGATCGCTCCGCCGTGCTCGGGCATGAACTCGAGCTGGCGGACGATGTCGGTGCCCCCTGGCACGAACCCCGAACCGCCGGCGAGGGCTCGCGGCCGCAGGTACCATCGCTCGGTGAGCTCGACCTCTCCCTCGCCGGTGTCGTGCTTCGGGGCGTCGGGCGGACGCGCAGCCACGGTCTCGAAGTACTGGCCCGACCCGTTGGGGATGATCGCGGGGGGCTGAAAGACGCGCCACAGCTGGTAGCCCCGTGTGGGTTGGTTGGACGCATAGGTGAGGATCTGCCTCACCATCGTTTCGTTGTAGGCGTTTTGGGCGTCCTTGTTCTCGGCCAGCATCGGCAGGTGGTACCGATTGGCCATCTCTGCGGTCATCTTCTGGATCCGCTTGCGGCGGACGTGTTCGGCGATGTCCGCGATCATCGTCAAGATGTCGACCAAGATGGCGATGATCCAGCCGATGATCGGGATCCAAGCGATGCCGGCGACGGCCTGCTGAAAAGCCTCCGAATTGAAGACCCGCTGGACGTAGTCCAGGGCCATGGCTACTTCGCGCAAGGGGTCGCGGTAGACGCCCCGCACGTGGGTCGACATGACCTCGTCCGCAAAACCCACCGACACTGCGATCTGACCCACGGCCGCACGGAGGCTACGCACCACGTCGAGGGCAGCCACTTCCTTGAGCTTCTCCATGAAGCCGCTGTCGCCCGAGCGGATCATGTCGGCGATGGCTTCGGCCGAGGTCGCGCCCTGGTCCATGCGGCGCCGGACCTCGGCACCGATGTCGTCGAGGTTCCGGAAGTCGAAACTCCACCCCTGCTTCAGTCCAGGGTCGATGGCCAGGGCGTCGTAGAAGGTGGCTCCGGGCAGGTAGGACCTCCACAGATCGGGGTTTTGGAGGTCCTCCGTGAACTGAAGCGTGGCTACGCCGCCCTGCTGCCCGGTGTAGAAGATCGGGTCGGTAAAGCGGACGCGGCTCATCGCGGCCGCATGGTACCATCGGCACGCGATGTTCGGCGCGATACACCCGCGGGCCAACCCCATCGAGCGCCGCCAGCTCTGGATCTCCGCGGGCCTCGGGCTTGTGGGCGTCACGGGCTTCGTGCTCGGCTTTCGGGCCCGAGGTGCCGCGGCGCGCGAGCCCGAGCTCGACCTCGAAGGCACCGGCCGTCCCGACCGTCCATCGGTCCCTCCGAGCGTCCGCCTCGGGAAGGCGTGGCTGGCCGTCGACACCGGGGGGGGGCCCGAAGTCTCGACGCAGACGGACACCGAGATCATGCGGGGCGGCTACCACATGGGGCAGTTCACGAGCTTCTTCACCCGCGAAGTCGAGCGGGAGATCCTCAGTCGGCTTCAAGCCTACAAAAACCGGCACCAGATCAGCCTCTGCAAGCCCGTCGAGCAGGTGGTCGACCTCAACCAGTCCGACCTCTTTCGCCCAGGCCTGGGCTACAAGTGGCTCGACCACGCCGAGCCCGCCGCCACCGAGGTGCTCACCGACCTCTATCCCACCGGGCGCCCCTGGGGGGGCCAGCAGTTCCTCGACGTCAAGAGCTTCGACGAGGCCGAGGAGACCGTCACGGGCTGGCGGTGGTGGCTTTGGTGGCGCGTCTACTACATGGCCGAGCGTGAGGTCTGCGACTTCCGCCCGGTCACCTAGATGGACCGCGGCGTCCCCCCGGCGGTACACTGCGAGCCGTGGCGGACTTCGAGCTTGAGGAGTACATGCCGGCATGGACGCCGGACGCCGTCCGCCAGGTACCGGGATGGTTCACCCCCACCGAGTGGCGGTGGCTCGGCGTCGCCGCACTCGGCTCGGCGGGTCTGATCACCTGGGCCGCGTTCCTGCGTCGGGTCCGGAACCGGGGGATCGCCCAAGAGGGCGACAGGACCTGTGGCTCCGAGACCTACCGCCAGGTGCTCGGCGCCCACAAGACGCCCACCCATAAGGCCGACCGTGCCTGGCAATACATGCCCTACGTGCGCGCCTCCGCCCAGCATTTTGGCGTGGATCCCACCTTGCTCGCGGCCCTCGTCCACACCGAATCGGGCTGGAACCCCAGCGCGGGGTCCAAGGCAGGGGCCCAGGGGCTCGCGCAGTTCATGCCGAACACGGCCATCGGGATCTTCCGACGCCTCGCCAGCGAGGGCCAGTGGCCTTTCCCCGAGCTCACCCAGAACAACGACCCCGTGGCCACCACGCGGTTCCGCGCGGCCGGGGTCGAGCGTTTCCTCGACCGCACCGACCCGCAGCAGTCCGCGTGGCTCGGGGCCAAGCTCGTGCGTGACCTCATGGCCAAGCACCGCAACGTCGAGATCGCGCTGGCGGCCTACAACGCCGGGGGCGGCCGCGTCGTGGGCAAGCCTCGTTCCGAGTGGCCGCAAGAGACCCAGCGCTATGTGCCGGGCGTCCTGCGTCGGCAAAGCTGGTACCAGGAGCTCGAGCAGGCTTGTGGGCGTGGGAGGCTGTTCGCGTGAGGGGCAACCCCTGGGTCGGCACGCCCCCGCCTGACTGGATCCAGCAGGACATGTGCCGGCAGGCGCAGCCCGGAGGCCCGATCTCCCACTGGCGCGTCCCAGGGTGTGGCCCCGGGCCCTCCGACCGTATCGAGTTCATCATGGCCAACCCACAGCCCTGGTACCGCTCGCCGTGGGCCATGGGCGCGGGCGTCGTGATCGGCGGCATCGCGGCCGGAGCCCTTCTCGCCGGCGGCGTTCGGTTGGCCCAACGTCTCGGACGCGCGCGGGCAGACTGCACGGAGGTGGGCTCGGGTGGCGGGGTGATCAACGGGATCCGCTATCTCGAGCGGATCCGCGGCGGGGCCGACCCCAATGCCGCGCTCCCCATGGTGCTCGTCTTTCACAGCAAGGGCGCGCGGCCGGAGGGCTTCGCCGCCGGCTTTGGCGGGATCGGACCCGCCCGCCTGATCCTCCCGGAAGGCCCCTACGCGACCCAGGGTGGCGGCCGCAAGTGGTGGGTCGAGGGGATCAAAAGTGCGGTGCGCGAAGGCAACATGGCCGAGGCCACGGCGCAGTGGCAGCACGCCAGTGATCAGATCGCCAACTTCGTCGACCAGATCACCCAGTGCCGCCCCACGCTGGGCAAGCCGATCATCACGGGCTCGAGTCAGGGTGGCGAAATGACGCTGCTCGTGGCGTCGACCGAACCTCGCCGGGTCTACAAGGGCGTCGCGGTCGCGTCATACCTCCTCGAGCCCTTCTGGACTTCACGCATGGCCCCGGTCGACATGCTGCACGGCACCGGCGACCGCACCGTCCCCTTTTCGTGGGCCAAGCAGTACGCGGAGCACATGATGGCGCGGGGAGCCCCGCTCACCTTCACCGCCTTCTCCTCCCCCGGGCACGGCGTCACCTCCCAGATGAGCCGCGCGTGGATCGGGCGCCTGCGGGAGCTCGTCGACGAGGTCCACCGCGGCGAAGCCTCCGGGTTCTTCCAGCGCACCGCGGCCTGACGCTCCAAACCAAAAGAACGGGGAGCGGTTGCCCGCTCCCCGTTGCGCTGATGGTTGACCCCCTGGTCCGCGCGATACGAGCAAAATCGTTTCGCGTTCGAGCGAAGTGTACCCTAG
>CALJKZ010000255.1 GCA_937983085.1 uncultured Gemmatimonadales bacterium | reverse complement strand
GACGAGACGCTGCCGGCCGAGGGCGCGAAGGTGGCCCACTTCTGTTCCATGTGCGGACCGAAGTTCTGCTCCATGAAGATCACCGAGGACATCCGCCAGTTCGCCCGGGAACAGCAGATCGACGACGCTGACGCCGTAGAGGTGGGCATGGAGCGGATGGCCGAGGAGTTCCGCGAGCGTGGGGGCGAGATCTACGTGGAGGCCGGAGACTGAGGGCGCCGCATGATCCGTGCAGGCGGGACACCGGGAGGGCGCGACCCAGGAGGGCCGGGGTGAGAGGAACGCGATGAGCCAGGTGAGGTTGGATCCGGGTGAAGCCGTGACGATTCTGGCCAGGACTCCCCGAGTCCTCGACGCCTGGCTCCGGGACCTGGACGACGGATGGCTCGATTCCACCGACGGCCCCGACAGCTGGAGCCCCAGGCAGGTCGTGGCGCACCTCATCCACGGCGAGCACGAGGACTGGATTCCACGACTGCGCCGGATCCTGAACCACGGCACGGCGCGGCCCTTCGAGCCCTTCGACCGAAACGCTTCCATCGCCGGAGCGGATCGATCGATGGGTGAACTGCTGGACGACTTCGCCAAGGCACGCGCCCAAAGTCTCGTCGCGCTCGACGCGGTGCTGGTGGCGGGCCTGGACCTGGATGCCCGAGGGGTCCACCCGGAGTTGGGCGAGGTGGCAGCCCGCCAGCTCCTCGCTACCTGGACTGCGCACGACCTGGGGCACCTGGTGCAGATCGCGCGCACCATGGCCCGCCGCTACTCCGGGGCGGTGGGGCCCTGGGCCCGTTATTTGAGCGTGATGGAAGGGGTGCCGGGGGCCGACCGGGGTTGAACCGGGCGACACACTCGTGGACTCAGTAGTATTGTGACCCGATAGGTCCGAGACTCGCCTCGGCGGCGTCTCGTTCGATGGCAGGATCACGCGGAGGCCTCAATGTCACTGGAGCCGCGGGCGATCACCCGACTCCTCCAGCGGGCCGCAGAGGGGGATCGGGACGCGGCGTTCGACGAGCTCATGCCACTCGTCTACGACGAGCTGAAGGTGCTCGCCCGCGGTCGGCTGAAGGGAGAGCGGCCCGACCACACCCTACAGGCCCCGGCCTTGGTGCATGAGGCGTACCTCCGGCTGGTGGAGCAGTCGCACGTCAGTTGGCAGAGCCGGGCCCATTTCTACGCCGTGGCTTCCCAAGCGATGCGCCGTGTGCTGGTGGATCACGCCCGCCGTCGGTCAGCGGAGAAGAGGGGCGGTGTCGCTCGACCACTCGCCCTCGAAGGCATCACCCGCCGCGGCCTCGAGGTCGCCGTCGACGACCGACTCGAAGAGATCCTCGTAATCGACGAGACCCTCCGTCGGCTGTCGGAGCACGACGACCGCGCCGCGGAGATCGTTCAATACCGTGTCTTCGGAGGGCTGCGACATGGTGAGATCGCCGAGGTCATGGGCGTCTCGGAGGCAACCGTTCGCCGCTCGTGGACCTTCGCAAAGCTTTGGCTCCGTCGCGAGTGGTCGGAGGGGGCCTTGTGACACCGGGCGCCCGTCCGCACTGGGAACGTGTCCGCGAGATCTGCTTGCAGGCCCTGCAGCTGCCCGTCGACGAGCGGTCGCGTTTCCTTGACGCCGCCTGCGCGGAAGACAGCGCGCTTCGCGCCGAGGTTGAGAGTCTCTTGGACCACGAGGACCCGGACTTCCTGAAGGACCCGCTCGTGGACCTGGCGGAGTTCGGCCTGGACGAAGCCCTCGTCGACGAGCAGCGTCGTCTCGGTGCGTACCGGCTCGTGCGTCGGGTCGGGCGGGGAGGCATGGGGGAGGTCTATCTGGCCGTACAGGAAGGCGACGGTTTCCAACGTCCGGTAGCGGTCAAGTTCGTTCAAGAGGGCATGGCCACCGACGCCGTCCTCGAACGCTTCCGCTTGGAGAGGAGCATTCTCGCGGGGCTGGAACACCCCAACCTCGCCCGTCTCATCGATGGGGGCGCCACGGCTGATGGTCTCCCCTACTTCGTCATGGAGTTCGTCGCGGGCGTCACCATCACCGAATACTGTGACGAGCATCGCCTCGACATCCCGGCCCGGCTTCGCCTGTTCGTGACGGTGTGCGAGGCCGTCCAGCACGCACACCGAAGCCTGGTGGTCCACCGCGACATCAAGCCTTCGAACATCCTCGTCACCGCCGACGGCGTGCCAAAGCTGTTGGACTTTGGAATCGGCAAGGTACTGGACCATCGGGCGAGTGCCGAGCAGACCTCGGCAACGGGCCGGGTCCTCACGCCCGAGTACGCCGCACCCGAGCAACTCACAGGGGGAGCGGTGACCACGGCCACCGATGTCCACGGCCTGGGGATGTTGCTCTACGAGTTGCTCGCCGGCCACCACCCGTTCGCTCAGGGGGTGGACAGCGAGCTAGCCCTCCAGCGGGCCCTCCTCGAGACGTCGCCGAGTCCTCCCAGCACGGTTGTCGCTTCGGCGGGCACCCCGGTGCGGGAAGCGGTCGCCCACAGCCGGAGCACCGTGCCCTCGCGCCTCCGTCGGGCTCTTCGGGGCGATCTGGACAACATCGTGCTCGTGGCTCTCCGCAAGGAGCCCGAGCGTCGCTACCCTTCCGCGGAAGCCCTCAAGGCCGACATCGAGCGGCACCTGGCGGGCCTGCCCGTCCAAGCCCGACCCGACTCCATTCGGTATCGGGCGTCGCGGTTCGCCGCGCGGAACCCGTGGGGGGTGGCCGCCGCCGTGCTCGCATTGGTGGCGCTTGGAACCGCCATCGTCTTCCCTTGGCAGCAGAATCGCAGGCTCTCGGCCGAGAGGGACAAGGCACTGGCGGTTCAAGGCTTCCTCTTGGAGGCCTTCGGTACGACCGGCTCGGAGGGCGCGGTGAGTGCCGGGGAGCTTCTCGGGCTGCACAGCCAGAGGGTGGACAGTCTGTATTCGGAGGATCCCGAGCTCAGGGCGGAGATGCTACTGGTTCTGTCCGATGCCCTCGAGAGAGTCGGGGAGTACTCCGATGCTGTGGATACCGCTGAGCGGGCACTCGATCTGCTTCGCGAGATGCATGACGGAGACCACCCGGAGGTCGCTCGCGCCCTCAATGGCTTCGGATGGGCTCTCCACAGCCAGGGGCGCTCCGACGAGGCCGTCGCGCCACTCGAGGAGGCGGTCGCCATGCGTCGGCGCTTGGGCAAGCGCTTCCGCTCGGAACTGTCCAGGTCGCTCAACGATCTCGGGGTGGTTCGCGACGAGCTCAGGGACTACGAGGCGGCGGTAGCGCTCTATCGAGAGGCTCTGGAAATTCGGCGTGGGACGCTCGGCGACACCGATCGTGCCACCGGTGTGACGGCGAGCAACCTCTCGGTGACACTGTACCGGCTCGGTCGGTACGAGGAAGCGCAGCGTGAGTCCGAGCTCGCCCTCGAGCTCATGCGGGCGTCGGTGGGCCCCAACCACCAACGGACCATTATCGTGCAGAACAACGCGGCCGCCATGATGATCCAGGCAGGAGATCTCGAAGGAGCTGCGGCACAGTATCGCGACCTCCTCGCACGCCAGACACGGCTACAAGGCGAAGGCCACGGCATCACCAACACCGTGCGGAACGGGTTGGCTCAGACGCTCTTCTTCCTCGAGGAGTACGAGGAAGCAGAGGTGGTTTCGGTCGAGACCGAACGGCACGCTCGGGACCTTGGGCCGGCCGGTATCGATCACCTTCGGATGTCACTCTATCGGCGGGCGCGAATCCGGGTGCGGACAGATCGCCCATCCGAGGCGATCCCGATTCTGAACGAGGCCATCGACCTCGCCGAAACCGCCCGACCGGATCGGACGATCCTTGCTGAAATGTATGAAGAGCGCCGGCTGGCGCGGGTCGCCCTTTCGGACTGGAGCGCAGCGGCGGAGGATCAGCGTCGGCTCATCGACCTCACGGCGGACCCTCCAGATTCGGAGGCTGGAGTCCGACACCGACTGCACCTGGCCGAGCTGTTGGCTCGCGGAGGACAGGAGGAAGCGGCACGTCGGGTTCTTGCCGATGCGAGTGAGGTGTTGGTGGGGCTGGACGTGGACGAGTCCACGCTCGCGCTCAGGGATCGGGTCCAGACGCTCCTGGGTGGGTGAGGCTACTGGCCGAGAAGTGGGCAACTTCAGGTGATCAATGAACGTGCGGGACACGGGGGCCGATCCCATTGCACGCCCTGCGCCCCACCCGGCGCCGAGCCGGGTGGGGCGATGTCCGAACCCCGTGTGCCTCCGTGCACTACATGCCTTCGAGTACCTCCAGCAGGTTCTCGAGCACCAGGATTCCATCAGGCTGGGACGAATCCCTGTAGCAGGCTACGACGACGCGCTGACCGTCGTTGACCACATGGAGGTCGACGGGGTTCGGGCAGTCGGCTTCGATGGAGAAGGTGAGCGTCGGGCTGGATAGGAACGAGAGCCCGTTGATTCTCCACAGTTCGATGGTGGACGCGCCCTGATTGGCGACCAAAGCGTACCGATCCGGCCCAGAGGCGACGATGCCACCGCCCGTGCGCGCCGGCATGTTCTCCGATGCCACACGACTCGCCGTGCCGGCCGCCGCGTCCACCGTGATGATCTTCAGGATCCCTCCCGTCGTCGACCCGCCGTCGAACCCCCAGCGCGATAGGCCGGAGGTGAGCACACAGAGGTAGTCTGTCGGAGCTTCCTGACGACAGTCGAGCACGGGGGGATGGTCGAACTCGCTGAATCTCGTTCCCACCACGTCGGCTCCCACACTCGCCACCGATTGGGTCGACACGGATCCGGTTGCCTCGTCCCACTGGACGAGCACGAGCTCGGCTTCGTCGTTGAAAATGTTTCCGGTCCCCGTGGTCTCGATGCCCAGGACGTAGCTCCCATCGGGAGCGACCCAGAGGCTCCTCAAGTGATTGTCCGGCTGCTCGTCGTCGCTCGACCGCAAGCTTCGGAACGCATCGGAGAAGGCCCCGATCGACGGATCGTATCGCAAGATGCCGAAGTCCCCGAAGCTGTTCACCACGGCGTATGCATCGACATCGAACGGCCGGAGGTCTTGAAGCTGGACAAACGACTCGACGGTGTCGCTGAGCACGACAGGATCGGCCGCAGGATCCACGTGGAAGACGGAGCCGGTCGCTTCATATACCAGGTACGAGTTGTCGGAGAGGGCCGCCACCCGGTCCTCGCCGGATAGTGCCGCATCCACTGTCAGGTCCAGGGTGAGCGACCCGGCAAGGGCGTCGAAGACCCTGAGTCTTCCCCCGACCATGATCTCGTGGGCCGAGCCGGGAATCGCCATGAGGCGATCGGCGTCCACCATGGGAGTGAACGTCGAAGCCAGCGTTACGGGCGGCGACATGCATTCGATGTCGAGTCCGACTCGCACGGTGGCGAAGGGCGTGATGGACTCGGAGTCGAAATGGACCAGAGCGCCGAAACGCCCCATCCCGGGCTCCGAGCAGGAGTACTCGTTGACGATGGTTCGCGTCGCGCCATCGCCGTTCAGCGTGGGATCGAGTGCTCCCTCCGGTACCACGGGAGCCTGGGACCGATCTTCGATTGCCGCGGCGATGAGATCTCCCACATCCGCGCCCGAAATGTCGAGGGTCACCGTCACGTCGAAGATCTCGTCGACTTCGGCGCTGGCGGGTCCATTCACCATGAAGTCGAGCCCCGGCGTCTCGACGGCCGCCGCGTACGAGAAATGATCGAGGGCGCCTCGGACGACGACTCGTCCGGGCTCGGTGGGACTCTCCTCGAACGACAGGTCGCTAAGTAGGTCGACAGTGCCACCACTCTCGGAGTAGAGCAGCGAGCCTCGGATCAGGGAGGACCCCGGCTCCGACGAGACGGCGTCATCCAGCGTGAAGGCTACCGCGGCTGGTGCGGCGAACTGAAGTCCGCTGGGCTGTAGGTCGTAGGCCGTTGCGGACGATCCGAAGCCGTCCAGAGACGGCGGCATCTGGTCAGGGGTAACCCTCGTAACGGCGATCTCGGTGTCGGCTGCGACAGCGCCAGGCGGTACGGTCAGTACGAAGTCTCCGCCTCCGGCCGAAATCTGGCCTCCGGCGCTCCCGATTGTCTCCGAAGTTGTGTTGTTCTCGGCCGTGATGGTCGCCTCACTCGGATCGCTGTCGGCCGAACCGTCGCTTACGATCAGCGTGGCCACGTAGGCCCCGGGAGTGTCCGGGGTGAAGGTCGGATCCGGAAGCGTGGGGTCGTCGAAGCTCGCTCCGCTGCCCGACGGCACTGCCAGCGTCCAAGCGAATGTGACGGCGTCTCCATCCGGGTCGTTACCCGCTCCCTGAAGCTGGACGGCGAGGCCGGCGCTCACCGTCAGATCGGCGCCTGCCGTGGCCGTCGGCGGACTGTTCACGTCCGGGTCCGGATCGGGATCCGGGTCGACACCCGTGGTGGTCTTGCCGCAGGCGAGTACCAGAG
>CALJKZ010000254.1 GCA_937983085.1 uncultured Gemmatimonadales bacterium | reverse complement strand
GGGCGCAGCCGGGCCGGTGCGGGTGTTCTTGCATGGGACATCCCTGATCTCTCTCCGCTCGCCTCTCTGTTCGACCCCCCGCCGCGGGGGTTTAGTCTTCCTCCCGCCCCCCTGATCCTGCCGGACAGGGGGCCTGCTCGCCCGCGCCCCTTGCCCATTGGGGCGTCACGCAACGCTCACGCGCCCACGGTCGTCGTTCCGAGTTGCTCGAAAGAGGCTCCAGCCTACGATTATGGAGGAGACCCATTCGGCCCGTGAGGCCGTTCCGTTCCCATCCGGACATCGCGTCCCGCGACTTCGGCCCCATCGCCGTCCGCGTGCCCAACCCGCTGGGCGACCAGATCATGGCGCCCGGCGCTGGACGCGCTGCGGCGGCGCTACCCCGGCGCCTGAACCTCCTCGACCACGACGATCTCTGAGGGCCTCGTCGCGGGGTCAACGGGTGGCTCAACGGCGAGCGGGATCGCTCGGCTGTGAGGATCCCGCGCACTCTCCGGTCGTCGAAGGTGTGGACAGCCTGGCCGATGCGCCTGTGCAAAACCGACGAAGCGTCGCCACAAGCATCGACGCACTCACGCGATGCAACTATCCACATGTTGTCAACAGTCTCTCTCTCTCTCTCTCTCTCTCTCTCTCTCTCTCTCTCTCTCTCTGGTACTGCATTCGCTGAGAGGGTGCGTGGATTTGACCGGGGAGCGGGACCGGACGCTCGCGCGGGCCTCGGCGCCCCTACGCGCGGGACGGCGGGATCGCAACGCGGACGCGTGTCCGCGGCTTCATGGAACCAACCGGCGGAGGCCGGGAACAGGGAGGATCGTGTCATGGCCGGAGAACTAGTACCGCTTGTGCTGCTGCCCCGCTATTCGTCGTACGTGGGGGCGAGCAGCTTCACGACGATCGGGATGGAGGTTTCGGACTACTCCGCGGCGATCGTCAGCGTGTGGCGCGGCAAGCTCACGGGGACGGGCCCGACCTTCGGCATCACCTTCGAGGAGTCCACGGACCAGCAGACCTGGACGACGTGCAGCGGCACGACCGCCAACGCCGACCCGGGCCAGGAGCAGGAGGACCAGTACACGGCCACGCTCAACAAGCGGTGGTTCCGCGTCAAGGTGACCCTGGGCGGCACGGGTCCCGCGGGAAGCTGCTGGGCGATCGGGTTCCTCGAGCGGCGCGAGCGGTAGCCGCTCGGCCTGGTAGGGAGCACCCCGTGGCACGGCCTACGGTCCCGATCGTCCTCATCGGACGCTTCACGACGTTCGCGGGAACGACGGACTGCGTCACGCTTCCGGTGTCGGTGCAGCAGTACGACCGTGCGGAACTGACCTGCTGGTGCGGCGGCATGGAAGCGGGTGTCACCTTCGAGGCGACCGTGCAGGGCTCCACCGACGGCGTGACGTGGGCCGACCTGAACACGTTCCTGTTCACCGCAAGCAGCGAACACACGGTCGGCCTGGATCTTACGCGGCCCCTCATGCGCGCCGTCGTGAGCCTGTCGGGAGGGACGTTTCCGGTCGTCACCTGCTATCTCACGGGCGTCCTGATCCGGAGACGGGTGTGATTCAGGCGAAGACGACACCTGCGATCGCTTCCCACGGCCGGAGGGGATTGCAACCATGACGTGCGGATGTGCAAGCCGCCGTACATCAACCGACCTCGATGTTCACGGCAGATCCAGTGGATGCAGCGGCTCTGGGGCCGTCGGGTCCGCCCGCGAGCGGGAGAAGCATCCGCCTGGGCATCCTTCCGCCACGGACCCGATCGAAAGCTGCTCCGAGGGACACTGTGGAGGCTCGTGTGCGGCTGGACCGCCCCCGCTGCTCACGCCGGCCGCGTCCCTCATCTGCTGTGCTGGCCCGCACGAGAAGGCCCGCCCAGCTCTTTCGTACTGGGACTGCGTTCTCTACTCGATGCTGCTCGACGGCCTTGCAGTCCAAGACCGCTGCATTGCGGAGCCTCCGCAGATGAGCAGCCTCACGCTGCCCGACACCCCATCTCGCGTGCACTTCGTGCCGAGCTCGGAGCCAATTCCGGAGGTCGCAGCACCGGATCAGGGCCCGGCGCAGTGTGAGGTGCGCTCGATGCTGCATCCGCGCTTCTCGATGCTGCCGCTGTGCGCACATCCCTCGTGGTCTGAGGCTGAAGAGACGTCAGAGGGCGTTCCTCCGCCGAGTTCTCCCGAGGGTAGAGGAAAAGGAGGGGGCGACCCTGAGCTGTGCACTTGCGACTGCGACTGCGTGCCCTACCTGTCGGCGCGTGGGGGTCATGTGGATGTCGCATGGGACGAGCCGCTTGTAGATTCCGAACCGCCCACGTTCGGCTTTCCCATACTCCCTCCTCCCGCCATCCGCGAGGAGCACGAGGGGCTTCCGGCCGACGGGCCGCAGCCGCTCTTCCACACCACGAGGGAGCACGCTCCCGTCGTCGTCGACATGGCCCCTCCGGAGAACGTGCTCGGTTCCGCCAGTTGTCCTTGGTGCGGTACGATTCGCACCTCCGTGGTGGCGCATGTCCCTGTCGCCCCCGTGCCCGCCGCCACCGATGCCCCGGGCCGCGAAGGCGAGTTCACTCCGCCGCAGTTCGGCTCGGCGCGCGAGGACGTTCCGCTTGAAGGGCACGTTGCGTTGCGAAGTCTTGGGACGATCAGCCCGCCGCCGCACCCGGCTACAAGCGCCCCCGTCACGCCCGCAGACACCTACCCGCACCAAGGCGCGCGTAGACGAGGTGCACAGTGACGGGGATCGAGGCGGACGCGTCGAGCGCAGGGTCCAGTCCGCGCCTCGATGTCGGACGGCCCTCGTGGGATGCGCGATGGGGGCCGCAGCCGCAGGTCCAGCAGCCGCCCGCCTCCGGGGTCGAAGCCACCACGCTTGCGGAGCCGGCGGCCCGTCCTCTAACCGGTGTCGCCGCACGACAGCAAGTCGCGACGGCGCTTCCAAGCGGTCTCGATGCGCTGTCGCCTTTCGATTCATACGTAGCCTCGGTACGGGACATCACGAGCGAACGCGTGCCCAGGCTCCCTCTGCCTGTTGTCGGCGACGCAGGCCCTTCGGTGCCTCCGCATAGGATCCACACTCCGCTCGCCCCCCAGGGCGGAGCGGAAGGCGCGGAGCCCACGGCGCGACCGGTGGCGGCGCCGATAGCAGTCCCCCCCGATCTGCAGGCGACCATCGTCCAGCCTTCGCCGGCCCTGCGAGCGAGAGGGCTCGGTCCTTGGGGCACCGGCGGGGCATGGGGCGCCGCAAGCGTCGGTGCGGCGTCCGCCATCGCAGCACCGCTTCTGAGAGGGGACCGCGTCGAGCTTCCGCCCGTGGAGGCGGCCGTGGAGTCCGTGCCCGCCGCCTGGGCAGCTTCCAAGTCGTCCGAGTCCCACGCATCCGCAATGCGCGCTCGGCTCCTGAACCGGGTCACGGAACTGCAGCGCAGGTTCGAGCGGCAGGACGCACGGTCGGGCGACCCTGCGGACCTGCGCCGCGACGCCGCGGCACTTCGTCGCGAAGCGGCGCGCTGGTCTTTGGCGGCCGCAGGGGCGCGCAGGGCTAGGCGCGTCAATCCTCGGCGCCTGGACGCGTTGCACTACGGGAGCGGCCTCCTGTGGGCACAGGCAGTCGACGCCTTCCGCTACCGACCGCGCCTCCGCCGCAGTGCCTACGCCGGGCGGCCCTTGTCGCTGGAGTGGACCTGTGGCTAGCGATCCCCAGGTTGCCGTTCTGGTCGATCCGTGGGCCGGCGCGGTCCACGTACACAGGCAGGCGTGGAAGCAGTGGGTGCAGGAGCAGCACCTGCAGGCACTGCAAGACACGATCGCTGCGACGGAGCGCATCCTTGGGCAGCTGCCTGACCTGTCGGACCCGCAGGTGAAACGACGCGAAGATCGCAAGGAGCGCCTCCTGAAGGCGCACATGTGGAGCAGCCTCGGGAAGAAGACCTATACGTGGGGCGACCGCGCGAGCAACTATGGCAAGTGGGAGGCGGCGCACGAGCGCACCGCGGCGGCCAGGGAGGCATACAAGGATGCGTTGAGGGATGCGAACGAAGCGGCGAAGGATGCCGCCGCGAAGCAGGACGCGCACCAGTATGAGAAGAAGGCGGCCGACGAGCGCGCAGCAGCGGCGAACGAGAACGCCGAGGAGAAGCGCAAGGAACTCGTGGATCGCCTCATCGAGGAGGAGCTTGCGGCCAACGAGGGCACGACGGATGAGGGAAAGATGCGGTGCTCAGTGGAGGCAGCGGAGTGGTGCGTGTCGGATCGCCGCGATGAGTGCCGCTGGCAGCTGTGCACCGACGAAGAGCGGTGTGTGTGTCGTCTGGTCACGGAGGGTGGCGGGGAGTGGGACCCCGCGACCCAGGACGCCATCAAGGGACGTGCCGATGCGGAGAATGAAGCCGCGCAGATTCGCATGGAGCGCGACCTCGAAGAGGAGGCACACCGGGAGCGGCTGGCGCGAGCGAATGCCAAGTTCGCCGCTTGGGAAGCGGACGTTTCGGCTCAGATTGCCGCGGCCGCCGACGCACGCCGGCGCGGGATGCAAGGCGACGAGTCGGCGGCGCCATCGGGGCAGGGAGCAAGGGTTGCCTACGGGCAAGCGCCGGCCAGCGGACCGGTGCAAGATGTGCAAGCCCCCCCTGGGTCATCGTCGCGCCCCACAGCGGGCGCGACGGGGCAGGGAGCTCAGGTCGCCATGCCCAGCGGCACCGTCGTCGAAGGGCCCACGGGCACGCCGGCTGCCTGCAGGAGTTGTCGAAGCGCGCAAGACGTGCTCGACTCAATGAGCGAAGCGGCCCAACTGGAGTGTCTGTGGGCAGCCGCCACCAGCACTTATGACAGGCACGGCAAGCCGCTGCGGCAAGGCGCGCTGCCGACCGGGCTCTCCGCCGAAGCAAGACGCGCGCTGATTGCCGACCTGAAGAAACTATGCGCGCCGATCGCCGGCATCGGCAGGTCGGACGCGGCGGTCCCGAAGGAGCCGGTGGCAGTCAAGCCCCCGCAAGGCGCTTCCGGCGGCGGACCAGAGTCGTCGCCTTCCGGCCGCAGCGGCAGGCCGATCCCTGCGGCACCGTCGGACGCACCGAACGGCGCATCGGGCGGCGCGAACTGCAGAACCTGTGCGGAGGCACTGAGGAGCATCAAGGGAGAGGCGACAACTGCGGAAGAAATGGAGGCCCAGATCGATTGCCTTCTGTCGGCGGCGCGCGCCGCAGGGGCCGTCGAGGGGCTTGATCTTGGCAGGAGGGATCGCCGGCTTCTGCTCGATCTCATTTCGCGGTGCCACGATGTTGCCGCCAGAGGGTATCGGCTGCCCGTCGAGTCCCTTCCCATCCGAGTTCTGGAAGCGGAGAAGCCGCCTGGACCGAT
>CALJKZ010000253.1 GCA_937983085.1 uncultured Gemmatimonadales bacterium | reverse complement strand
ACGTGCGCATCGCTTCGCTCCCCCGGGAGGCGGCCGATCTGCTCCAGGACGTCGGCGACGTCGACGTGTCCGTGCTCGTCGTGACGACACTCCACGAGTCCCAGGACTTCTACCTGAAGCCCCATTCCGATGTGGTGGAAGAGCGTGTCGGGGCCGCGGCGCTCACCGCCGCGGGGTCCATTCCTTGCCCGGGAGACGAGCGCCTGGTGGAGCGACTGCTCGGCCTCGGCCCCGGCCTGTCCTTGGCCGCCCTGGCCGAGCGCCTGGACCACATCCGCCATCTCCACGTGCGTGAGGACCTGGTGGACCACTGGGCTCCCACGTACCGGGAGGTCCTGGAGGCGTGGCTGCCCTTCGCGGAGCGAACCCACCCGAAGTTGGCGCGGCGATACGCCCACTGGGCGCGGATCTTCGCCAAGCGGATCTGAGGGAGCGCAGCGACGGACCTTGCTTGCGATCGTGTAGGTGCGCATAGGATGTTGCCGCAACCCGGAGTACGGCGATGCATCCCATCATCGAGAAGCTGAAGAAGCGCAAGCTCGTACAGTGGGCCCTGGCCTACTTGGCCGGTGCTGTTGCTTTGTACTCGGCCCTGGAAGCCGTCGCCGGTCCATGGCCCATTACCGATGCGCAGCTGCGAATCGTTCAGGTCCTCCTCGTCGCGGGTCTCCTAATCGCGCTTACGGTGGCGTGGTATCACGGTGAGCGGGGTGAGCAGAGGGTCACCGGGATCGAGTTGCTGATTCTTGCTGGGATCATGGGCTTGGGAGCGATAGGGATCCGGCTCGTCACGTCTGGGCCAGCGGCCTCGCTCGGCGCCCAAGTAGGCGAGGCGAGCCGGGTCACCTTTACCATTCCTGTTGGAGAGAGCCGAGGTGAGGTACGGCACCAAAGTCGCATTGCGGTTGTCTTCTCGCCCACGGGCGACGCCATCGCGTACAAGGCGGGCTGGGGACCCAACGAACGGCCGCTCTATCATCGGGCCCTGGACGACGCTGAGGCGCAGGCCTTGGTCGGCACGGAGTGGGGCTACAATCCCTTCTATTCGCCGGATGGAGCCTGGCTTGCGTTCTTTTCGGCCGATGACGGTGCGCTCAAGCGGATAAGGATCTCCGACGGCGTTGTCGAGACCATCGCACAGGATCCGGAGACTCACGAGGGTGTTCGGGGGGCCAGTTGGGGCGATGATGGGTCGATCGTCTTCGCGGGTGCCGCCGGGCTGTATCAGGTCGAGGCCAGCGGGGGTGAGCCAGAGCTGCTTCTCCCCATTCCGGCGGCGACGCTTTCCGACGCGATGCTAGATGACCTCGTGGAGGCATACCCGCGATACTACCAACCCCACGTGGTGGCTGGCGGCCGCATGATTCTCTTCCATGAACTCAACTCGGGTGATCCGGCTGACGCGGTGATCAAGGTCCATGACAGACGGACCAGGGAGACGACCACTCTCGTTGAGGACGCGGCCGACCCGCGCATCGTACGCGACGATGTCTTGCTCTTCGTGCGTCGGGGGACCCTGATGGCCGCTAAGGTAGACCTCCGCGGTCCGCGGGTCGTGGGCGGTCCGATCGAGGTCTTGGACAACGTCATGCAGGCCTTCCTCAGCTTCAATACGATGACGGACACCGGCGTGGGGCAGTTCGCTACCTCGATGACCGGTCACTTGGCGTACATGACAGGGGGAATGATGGGCGAGGGTCGGTCGGAGCCGATCGGCGTTGATCGATCGGGTGCGGCGGAGGCTCTACCGGACATGCGCCCACGGTCTTACGGCTACTTCCGGGTGTCGCCCGACGGGACTCGCCTCGTCGCGAACGAAGGACCGACCACTTTTCCGGAGGTTTGGGTCCACGATCTGACCACGGGTGTAGCTCAGAGGATCTATCGGGGTGGCTCCAGAGCAGTGTGGAGCCCGGACGGTGATCGGCTTGTGTTCGTCTCGCGAAAGGAAGGCGGGATGCATCGCATTCGCTCCGATGGGGCCGGCGGGGCGGAGCGG
>CALJKZ010000252.1 GCA_937983085.1 uncultured Gemmatimonadales bacterium | reverse complement strand
GTGCTCACCGCCCGGGACGTGACCGTGTGCGTCCCGGGGGACGCGTCCCAGTCGAACGTCCAGAAGGTCCACGCGTGCGGATCGTCCCGGCCCTGGCCGAGTTGGGCGGCTCGCCAAGGGCCATCGTCGATGCGGACCTCCACTCGATCGATGGGTGCACCCCAGGCGGCACCGTGAATCCGATGGCCGGCCGCCGTCCGAACGACCTTCGCGGGGATGGAGTTGATGTTGGTCCTCCCCACCGAGGTCTCTGCCCAGACCGCATCGTCGTCCGGCCCCTCCTGTCGGAGCGTGACATAGTCACGGGCCATGAATTTGCCCATGAAGCGTGTGTCCCGGACCTCGATGCCGGTCAGCCACTTCACGTGGGCGACGCCGTACCACCCCGGTACCACGAGGCGCAGGGGGTAGCCGTTACCGACGGGGAGGGGCTCACCGTTCACCTCGTACGCCAGGATCACCCCGTCGGCCTGGGCGTCGGCCACGGAGAGGCTTCGGGCAAAGTTCTGTGTCACCTCGATGTCGCGGATGGTCTCCGTACCCTGGTCCGCGCCGAAGAACACGACCTCGATGCCCTGGGGACGCACGCCGGCTTCGGCCAGGACCGCCGACAGGGGCGTTCCCGTCCACGTCGCGTTGTGGACGGCGCCCATGAAGCCGCGAAGACCGCGGTTTCCGGCGCACTCGATGAGGCACGTCACGTCCCGACTCGGTCTCCGACGGATGTCCTCGAGGGTCAGGCGCAGAGGCCGGTCCACGAGCCCTCCGACCTCGAGGGCCCAGGCGTCGGCGTCGATCTCGGGCGTCCCGTAGTGCCCGACGCGGAACAGATGCTCCGTCGGCGTCACCCACGACGTCAGGGCCTGCCAGTCGAGGGTGTTCACGCGGCCTCCGGCGGGCGGGGCATTCGTCCAGGGGACGACGGCCTCCTGTGGCGCCGATCGGGCAAGCCGATCAGCGAAGTCGGCGGGGAAAAGGGCCATTCCGGCGGCAACGGTGCCGCCTCGCTTCAACGCCTCGCGTCGTTCCATGCCGACCGCCTCCGATCCCGGGTGGACGGCCAACATGCGGAACGGCGGGATGTCCGGACAGGGCTCTCCGCGAGGCGGGCTACCCGGGCAGCCTCAGCGACAGGTGCAGATGGTCGGCCGTTCCCACGTGTCGGAGGGAGTGGAAGCCCAACGCCCAGAAGCCCAGCTCCACCACCCGGTTCCTGAACTCCGAACGACCCTGTGTCCGGAGATCCAGGGCGTGGACGTAGCCGGTCTCCTGCTCGAAGTGCAGCGACGCCTCGTTGATGGGAAGCCCCATGAGCCAGTAGTCCTCGGCGGTGCGGCCGGCATCGGTGATGACCGCCTCAGGATCGACCAGGACCAGCGCGCTGGCGGCGATCCTGAGGAGCGGGTGCACCGACGCGTAGCCCGCCCGGATGTCGTCGCTCTTCACGTTCTCGCTGGCGATGAAGACGAGCCCGTACGCGGTGTAGGCAATGGCCACGGCCATGGCGCCCCGGGTGAGGATCTTCCGGGTACGGACCCCCGCGCCGACGCGGCGACTCACCACGAGGCCGTAGAGACCGAGGAGCGCCGCGGTAGCCACGACGGCCAACGAGAGCGCAGGCCACGTTCCCACGTCCCACACCCGGTAGGCGAAGACTCCCCCTCGGATGAGGAGGAAGAAGGGCAGGATGGCGACGGTAAGCCCCACGATCGTCCACTTCGCGCCGGCCCACGCGGCACGACGGGGGAAGGACCGGAGACGAGCCTTCCGCTGCTCGCGGTCCTTGGTCTGCTTCGCCCCTTCCTCGACGAGCCCGTGGAGCCCGGAGTAGTCGATCCTCAGGTCGCTCATTCGCCCCTCCCAGCGCGATCCGCCCCTTCACCATTCACAGACGAGTCACGGAGCGGAAAAGTTGCCGGGCGTCACCGCGCGGGGGCGGATCGCAGCCTACCCGTTGCCTACGCGTGCGCCCCTTGCCACGATGGGCACCGGCACGCCCTCTCGAGGAAAGCACAGCACACCATGAGGAAGATCGCCCTGTCCCTGGCTGGCGCAGCGCTGTTCACCGGCTGCTCGACCACCATGACCGTGTCGCTCCCGGTCGCGCCCGAGGATCCCGCCGTCGCCTACGTGAACCTCGCAGGGTCCGAGCGCTCCGGGTTGGTCCGCACCCGCCAAGCGTCCTTGTTGGCGCCTCGGCTCACCATGACCACGGCGGGAATCGTCGTCCGGGGCACGGAGGCGGAGATGGGGACCATCCCCCTGTCCGACGTGCGATCCATCGACTTCCGGAATCGGACTCGAGGCGCATTCGAGGGCGCGCTCGTGGGCGCAAGCGTATCCCTCGCCCTCGGGCTTCTGAGCGTGGTGGACTCGGAGGACAATCGGATCTTCGGTTCGCGGACCGAGACGTTCCTCGTCATCACGACGGTGTCCGCCATCGGAACCGTCCCGGTAGGCGCGCTCCTCGGCGCCCTCATCGGCCACCGGACCACGGTCGAAGTCGTCCCGCCACGCTGACCGGGCGTCCGCGATCTCCGCGAACGCCCGGCCGCGCGACTACCGAACGTCGGGGACGGCCTCCAGCAGCAAGGGCCACATGGCATTGAGCGCGTCGCCGCCTGCGCCGGCGCCCGTGTACTTGCCGATCCGGACGACCACCAGCTCGTGGGACGGAATGATGGTCGTGCTCTGCCCACCGGCTCCGCGCATGCTGTAGGAGGTCGTCGGCAGCCCGTTGGCGCCCTCGCCGTTGACCCAGAAGAAGGCCCCGCCGTAGACTCGGCGACCGTCGTCGATCCACGCCGGTGCCACCGTCGACGCGTACTCGACGTAGCCCTCGGGCAGGATGCGCTCGCCCTCCCACACTCCGTCCTGCAGATAGAGGTTGCCCAGCCGCGACCAGTCCCGCGCCGACATGAACGCCAGGCCCTGGCCCAGGAGATTGCCGTGGGGGTCGGTCTCGATGAGGCCGTTCCGGATCCCGATGCGGTCGAAGAGCGCCCGCTGGGGGAAGGAGTGGTAGTCGTCACCCCGCCCTTCCACTCCAAGCCGAACCAGATAGCTGGTGAGGACGGGATCGGTGTTGCGGTAACGTCCCACCGTGTTGGGCGGCCATTCCTGGGGGCGGGTCGCCGCGTACTCGTACGAGTCGACGGTGCCCGTGTAGAGGTAGTAGTGGTCGGCATAGACGTCCGACTCGTAGTCCGGATCCGAGGGCGCATTGATCATGATGCCGCTGGACATCCTCATGATGTCTCCGATGCGGATCTCCTGACGCGGATCTCCCGGAGCCTGCCACTCGGGCACCGGCGCAGGCTGCCAGAGCTCGTACGTCCCCTGCTGGATGAGGACGCCCATGAGCGTGCCCGTCAGGCTCTTCGTCATGGACCAGCTCTCCAGGGGCGTGTGCATGTCCACGTCGTCGCTGTACCGCTCGGCGACGATCCGACCACGGTGGGTCACCACCAAGCCGAGGGTCAGGGCCTCGGGAGGGCCGAAGCCCACCTCGAGAGCTTCGCGTACGAGGTCCATGTCGACGTCGGCGGGGAACGGTTCGTCCGACAGCACGTCTCCCATGGGCCACGGGGTGGACTCGGCCGGGGGGAGGTCCGGCTCCACCACCGAAGGGGCGAAGAAGACGGTGTCCTCGCCGATGGGGTGGGCCACACATCCCTGGCTCCCGTAGCGTTTGGCCGTCCGCGTGACACCGTCCTGCAGCGTCAACGACACCATCTGGCGCTGGCGGTCGACGACCGTGTCCACCACATGACCACGTTCGTCGAAGGGCGAGATGAAGCCGCCGACGTTGGCTGCCGCGTCGTCGGGATCGAGCCCGGTGATGAAGACTCCGGAGCAGAGGATCTTCGCGAAACCGGCAGTCTGGTGGTGCAGGGCCTCCCCCGGTGGGGGCACGTATTCGTTCCCGAGTGCGAAGTACTCGGCGCGAGCGATGACCTGCTCGGTAGAGCCGTCGCTGGCCGGTGCGGCCGGAACCTCCTCGGGGTCGTCGCCACACCCGGTGACGGCGACGAGGGCGAGGATGCCGAGGATCCGCTTCACGTACTCCTTCATGGTTCGCTTCCTGACCGAGGGTCGTACCGCCTCCACCACCGCCCTTCGCGGGAGCCAACGTGGGGGCTCCCGGTGGCACCGACAAGGAACGGTGGTCGGGGGGCGGCGTGTAGCATATCGTTGCACGTTTCCACCGCTGGCGGTGGACGCACCGAACCCTGGATCTTCGACGGAGTCTCCATGCGCGCGTCCTGCACTTCCCTGCTCCGCTTCTTGTCGCCCTCCCTGTGTCTGGCCCTGGCGGTTGCCCCGGCGAACGCACAGACCCATCCCCCCGACATACAGATCGCCGCAGCCCTTCAGGCCGCGCCGGAAGCCGATCGCGCGGGAGCGACGGTGCTGGGATACGCAGCCGACGGCTCGGTCGTCACCTTGCGTGAGGGCACGAACTCGATGGTGTGCCTGGCGGACAATCCCGCCCAGGAGGGATGGAGCGTCGCCTGCTACCACGATTCCATCGAGCCCTACATGGCCCGCGGTCGCGAGCTCCGGGCGCAGGGCGTCACCGACGCGCAGGAAGTCACCCGCCGTCGATTCGCCGAGGCCGAGTCCGGCGCCCTTCCCATGCCCGAGGAGCCAGCCATGCTCTACGTCATGACGGGCGATGCCTACGACGCGGTGAACGACAGGGTGACCAACCCCTTCACCCGTTGGGTCCTGTACACGCCGTGGGCAACGCTGGAAGAGACGGGTCTGCCGCCGCGTCCTTCGGCGCCCGGCCAACCGTGGCTCATGTTCCCCGGCACGCCCGGAGCACACGTCATGGTTACGCCTCCTCCCCCGGGTGGCTGAGAAGACGGTGGCAGGGCCGGCGGACTGCTCTCGGAGCCTCGAGGGAGGCCCGGAGGGGCCGGTGGCGCACAGCCGTCGTTCCTTTCTGAGGGCGGTACCGGCATTCGCCGTTCTGGCTCTTCGTCCGGATCGGCTCACCGGTCGCATCGTCCATCCCGATCCCCGGCCGGGAATCGACGCGGCCCTGGTCATGACCCGCGAGGACCTGGCGGCCTTCCCTGACGCCCTCATCGAGATCTACGACAGGATTCGGGAGATGCCCCACATCGCCGACGGGATCGGATGTTCGTGCGGATGTTCGATCATGCCGGGGTATCGGTCCCTCCTGACGTGCTTCTACAAGACGGGGATGGCCATGGGCTGCCAGATCTGTCAGGGACAGGCTCGACTGGCCTACGGCCGCTTCAAGGAAGGCCAGACCCTCGAGCAGATCCGGCGCGCCACGGACGCCAGGTACGGATAGGCGCGCGGCCGATGGCCGCTGAAACGGCGCCGGGCCCATGACCCCTCTTCCGTGGCGTGGACGCGCCAAGCGACGCGCCGCGGATCGCAGGCGGGCACGTCGGGAGGTCGCAGGCCACTTCGGCGGGCGCCTTCTGAAGGGCAAACGTGACACGGCGGACGTCGTAGTCGTCGAACACGGACCGTGGACGCTCCGCCTCGACACGTACGTCGTGAGCACCGGCTACACGACGGTCATGTACACCAGGGTTCGTTGCCTGGCCGGGTCTCGATACGCGATCGAACTCGTCGTACGGCCGCGCGGTCTCTTCGACCGGCTCGTAGAGGCCCTGGGCTTTCGTTCGATGCCCGGCGGTGACCGGGACTTTCGCGCTCGCTACGTCGCCACGGGCAAGCCTCGGCCGGTCCTTCGGACCGTGTTGGCCTCGGACCTTCCCGCAGCATTCCGAGACCATGACGCCCTGAGACTCGACGTGAAGAAGGCCACGCGTAAGGAACGGAGAGATCTGGGAGCGGACGCGGTGGCCGTGAACGTCCAGATGCTCGGCCTCCTCTCCGACCTCCGAGCCATGGTCCGCCTCTTCGAGGTGGGCATCGCGGCAGTCGAAGAACTGGAGCGGGCCGGTGTGCTGACTCCGCTCGAGGTGCCGCCCCGCCTCAGCCGACCTTCTGCACCCGGGCTCGACCCCGGGTGAGATCGGTGATCCGGGTCCGAAGCACCTCTACCTCGTCGGTGGGCACGTCGAGCGTGATCCGGACATCTGCGCCGAAGTCTTCGTCGAGGATCGGGATCTCCATGTCGGAGACGAGCTTCTGCACTCCGTCGACGTCGGGGTAGCCCACCACCACCTGGAAGGGCACCCGGTCCACCCGCTCTGCCGTGGGGAGCGAATCCAGGGCGGTGACGACCCCAGAACCGTAGGCCCGGCCCAACCCGCCGGTCCCCAGCTTCACGCCACCGTAGTACCGGGTGCAGACGGCCACCACGTCACCGACGCCGCCGTGAAGCAACGCAGTCAGCATGGGGCGACCGGCGGTGCCGTGGGGCTCGCCGTCGTCGCTCATGCCGATGTGCGCGGTGCTCCCCGGCGGACCGGCGACGAAGGCCCAGCAGTGATGGGTGGCGTCGGGCATCTCGTCGCGGACCGCCGCCACGAAGGCATGGGCGGCCTCGGCGTCGGGAGCGTGGGCGAGGGTGGTGATGAAGCGACTCTTCTGCCGCGTCTCCTCCACGCGGTGAACGCGGGCGGGAACGGGGTAGCGGTTCACGCGCCCGTCAGGGCGACGCCATCCGGTCCAGGAACTCCCGCTCCGACTCCGACAGACTGCTCGGACCGCCGGCCTGGACCTTGGTGAGGAGTCGCTCCACCTCCTCGCGATTGAGCTCGTGGAGCCCCTCGACGGAGATGCCCTTCCACCGTGCCATGGCCGTTCGGTCACCCACGAACCCCGACTTGGTTCTCCCTTGGTTCATCTTCTTCTGGAAGCTTCGCTGGCCGGATCCCCGTCTCCACTCGTGCCACTTGATGAACCCGAACCCGACGGCGGCGCCCCCGAGGTGGGCGAAGTGGGCCACGCCGCTCGCCGTCCCCGTCACCCCGTTGTAGATGGACAAGCCGACGTACGCGGTGACCAGGATCCACGCCTGGACGGGAATGGGGATGGGGAAGAGGAGGATGGTCTCCCGGGGGTAGTAGTACGCGAAGCCCACGAGAACGGCGTAGACCCCCGCCGACGCGCCGACCATGGGCGCCGCCGTGGCGAAGACGGCCTGGCAGAGCGCACCCCCGATGCCCGACAGGATGTAGAAGCGCATGAACACCGAGCCGCCGAGCTTCATCTCGAGCCTGGGTCCGAAGAAGAAGATGCCGAGCATGTTGAAGAAGAGGTGCCCGAAGTCGGCGTGGAGGAACATGTACGTCACCACCGTCCACGGTCGGAACAGGGCGACAGGCGGATAGAAGGCCAGATCCTGGTACAGGCCTCGGCTCGTCTGGATGACGACGAAGACCGCGAAGTTCGCGACCAGGATCCTCGTCACCCACGGGGTCAACGCAAACATGACTGCCCTACCCCCGCCGCCCGTCGAAGTGTTTCAACGCTTCCTTCACCTCCGCGCTCCGCGTCAACGCCCGTTGCCCTCCGTGGCCTCGGCCTCGTCCTCTGCGGGTGGGCTCCAGAAGGCCGCGTTGTCCGGGGCCTGATCGGCCACCGCATCGGAGTATAGCGCTGCGTTGAAGAGGAGCTTGAACGTCCCGAACGGCTGTCCGCGCCACTGCGGCCGTAGCCCCAACAAGATGACGCGACCGTCGCCGTGCTCCACCTCCAGTGCGGCCGCATACCCGTTCACGTACTCCTCGCCGAGGAAGTACCCCGACAGCAGCGGCGTGCCTGCGTCCGCGTACTTGGCCAGCACGCGGCCCTCGAAGCCGTCCTCGGTGGTGAAGACCGGGCTGGATCCCACGAAGACCTTCGCCCGCTCGGGCATTCCGCTCATGACGGGATGGGACGGATCGGTGAGGAGCTCGATGATGGCGCCCCCGACGAAGTAGTCCCCTCGCTCCAGGTCGTCCACGACGTCACGAACGGGGAGATGGAAGCGCTCGATGGCATAGTGACTGGAGCCGTTGAGGGTAACGAGGGTCCCTCCGGCACGGACGAAGGCGTCCAACTCCCTCGCCCCTTCGCCGCCGAGGCCTCCTTCGTACCGGGGAGGCACCGACCCCTTCGCGAAGCCGTTCTCGATGGTCCCCTGACCCATGTCGGCAATGACGATGACGTCGTATCGGGAACGCAGATCACCGGCGCGCACGTCGGCGTTCCGAAGGCTCTGGACCTCGAAGTCGTAGGCCTCCATCAGCCACCGGGTCCAGCCCTCGTCCATGGAGGCACTCCACGGTCGATACAGGCCGATGCGAGGTCGCTGGACGGTACCCCCGGCCGCCGAGCCGCCGGCCGCCTGGAGGCGGAGGTCCGACACCAGGGTGCTCCGCTGGCTTCCGGACAATCCATCGATGATCCAGGCGCCGGTGGTGCCCGCCGCCCTCTCCTCCGTTCCAGCCACGCCGGGACGGAAGCGCACCTGCGCGCCCATGGCCCACGCCCGATTCAGTGCCTTGTACGCATTGTTCTCCGCCGCGTCGAGCACCAGCGCCGATCCGCCCCCCTGGGCACGCCCCGGCAGGGGCTCGATGGCCCGGGCCACGGGATGACTGTCGAACCCGACACCCTGGGGGGTGTCCCACGCCTGAGCATCCGCCTCCCCGTTCCACGCCAGGGCCTCGCCGCGCAACGGCTCCAACGCGGCGCGAAAAGCGTCGTCCAGCGGCGTGCGGGCCTCGACCACGCGCACGTCGAAGAGGTACTGCAGAGTCCAGCCCGATACGTCGTACGGCTGCTCCGGTGGGCCCTCGGGGTACTCCCGAAGGTCCGGGTACTCCTGCACGGCGAAGAGCTGACTCACGAAGTTGGCGTTGGGCTGATCCATGGCGATGACCCACGTTCCCGCCGGATGCGTCACCCCGTCGTACGTGATGTCGCGGGTAAGGCGATGCACGTCGATGCCGTTGAAGGCGAGTCGACGCAGCATCTCCACCGGCGCCACGGGGTCCGGCTGATCCGCCGGGATGAAGTAGGCGTACGGGGGTGATTCGCGGTACTGACGGGTGACGTCCCGAGCGGCCTGGTACCGGTTGTAGAGGAGGTCCTCCTTGTACTTGGCCGCCACGTCCAGCACGGAGACCGAGGCCGTGAGCATGTAGTCGATGGCGTCACGGATCCGCCACCAGCCTCCCTCCCACGGCGATGCATACAGCGACTCGGGCCGGAGGCCGCGGGCATTCTGAGGAAAGTCGTTCACCGTGTAGAAGTGGGGCGTGGCGTAGCGGTACAGCGCGGTCTCGGTGAGGAACGACGCCACGTTGTGGAAGTTGTTGGCGTGGTCCATGAAGCCGGGGTACCAGTTGTCGAAGCCGTCCATGTGCATGGCGCCCTTCTGGCCGCGCTCCTCCAAGGCCTGAGCCATGGCCATGCCCACCAGGTTGACGGTACGCCACATGAGGGGATGGACGTTGGGGCTGATGGGCTCCTGGAAGGGGGGAATCCAGATGCGCGCCGGGAAGGGCGCCGTCTGGTGATGGTTATAGATGATCTGGGGCTCCCAGTGCCGGTCCACCCGCGTCACCACCCGCGACTCGATCTGGTTGATCATGTAGCCGTCGCGGTTGTTGTCGTGCCCGATGTACTTCTGGTACAGGAAGGGGGTCGAGGCGACCTCGTACTGGGTGCCCACGTTCGAGGTGTACCAGTCGGACACCATGGTCTGCCCGTCGGGATTGATGCTGAACCAGAGGATCAGGATCACGTCGTCCAGGATGGCGGCGATCTCGGGGTCGTCGTCGCCGGTGACCAGGTCGTAGGCGAGCTGGATGGTATGCTGGGCGTGGGCCACCTCCGTGGCGTGCATCCCCCCGTCGATGTGGACGATGGCCTTGCCCTCCCGGGCCAACGCACGGGCGTCGGCGTCGGTCATGCCCGGCTCCGGGTACGCCAGCCGACGGGCGATCTCCCGGTAGCGCTCGGCGTTCCGGATGTTCTCTTCCGACGAGATGAGGGCCAGGTACCACGGGCGACCGAAGCTGGTGCGCCCGACTTCCTGGAGCTCTACACGGTCCGAGGCATCGGCCAGTCGCTGGAAGTACTCCAGGGACTGCTCGTACGTGGCCAGCTCGAAGTCCGCCCCGACGGGAAAGCCGAGGACCGACTCGGGTGTGGGGATCTGCGCGTCGACGCCAGGGGCCGTCCAGAACCCGCCTCCGAAGGCGAGCAGAGCGGCCGCCAGGACGGTCCCGGTGTGGCCAGAGACAGGACGGGCGGAGACGCGCGACGGGCGGATCGGGGCTGGTGCTGCGAGCATGTGGATCTTCTCGAGGAGATGCTTTTGGGCGAAGGTCGCCAAAGGTGTCCTGCTCGGCCGCCTCCGGCTACCCCGCCCCTCCCACGATCCAGCTTCTTGACCCTATGTAGAAACACAGCTATATATCGTTGCACCTATGTATAAATCGACTTATGTATGGGTGTACACGTCGGGCGACCTCTTCTCGGACCGCGCACATGACCAGCTTCTCCGGCTCCCTCAGCTACAACGCCGCCCTGGTGCTCCAGGCCCTGACCCAGGGATTCGGATACGGCTTCGAGATCATGCGGGCGGCTCATCTGCCTAGCGGCACCGTGTATCCGCTGCTGAGGCGACTCGAGGCCGACGGCCTCCTCGTGTCCAGTTGGGAGAACGCCGAAGAGGCCCATGCCGAGGGCCGGCCGCCTCGCCGGTACTACGAGGCGACCCGGGCCGGTAAAGCGGCCCTCGCCGACGCTCGTGAGCGACTTCGTGCCCAACAGGCACTGTTCGGCCCTGACACGGCCCTCGAAGGGGGATAGGGGGGGAAGGGACGATGATGATGAGAATGCCGCTCGCGCTGGCTCGACTGATTGTCCGGATCGCCTCTGGACTGGCGCCATCCAGCAGGCGTTCCGAGATGCGCGCCGAATGGAATGCCGAACTCGTCCAGGAGGCGCGGAACGAAGGCGCCGCCTCCGCGTTGCGGGCCTCACTCGGGGCGTTTCAAGACGCCAGCGCCATGCAGAGGCTCGCCGCCGGGCACGGCCGG
>CALJKZ010000251.1 GCA_937983085.1 uncultured Gemmatimonadales bacterium | reverse complement strand
AGAGCACCTGCCTTACAAGCCCGCCTGGCACCCCCGGGACTTCACGGAAGCCGTGGAATCCCGGGGGTTTTCTCGCATTCGGTGTGAGCGCTGAAGAGGGCGATTCACGGCTTTTGGGGGCGCGAACATACACACGAACGTACACAGTTTGGTTCGACGATCATTCGGACCGAGCCAGCGCTCCATGGGCCGCGAGACCGGGAGGGAGCTAGATGGGTGCTTCGAGCCGGGCCGAAATCGCTTCCACGCCCGGGGCTCCGTCGGCCCGGCACGCCATCGCGGTCGCCTGGGCTCCGTCCCCGGTGACGTCCTCTCCGTTCACCAGCACCGTCGGCGAGCCGTGCCGACGGTACGAATCCGGGGTCGCTTCCGACATCAGGTCCCACTCGGACCACGTGAGCTCGCGGCCCGTGGCCTCGATCGCGCGCCTGAGATTGTCCCTCGCGATCGTCGCGTTGGGGCAACCCTCGAAGTAGACCAGATCAATACGAGGTGATGTCATCCGTCCTCCTGAAATGCGACGGGAGTCTCATCGTCCGCCGGTTGTGGGGCGCTCCGCTGCCGTGAAGTCGGTCAGGCGTTGGAGCTCGCCGACGATTTCGTCCACCGATGTCTTCGTCGTATCGAAGCGCACGAACCCCCCTCCGCGCTCGAACGAGAACTCGGCATGCGCCACACCATCCACTCGCTCTACGGCCACACGGGCCGCCGTGGCACAGCCGCTTCAGGTCATGCCGGTGACGTCGAGCGCCACCGTGCGGTAGGGACCCTGAGCGTCGGCCATCTCGGCGGGCATTTCGCCGTGGCCCATCGCGGCGTGGTCCATGTCCGCCGCGTCGTGCCCGGGGATCTGGAGCAGGATGCCGCCCCCGATCACGACCGCAACCGCCGACCATTGTTTCCAGCCCATTCGATTCCTCCTACCTGTTGAACGGCTGCCGGCTCAGAACACCAGCGATTGCCAGCTCGGGAACGTCGCGAACACGACCGCGATCACGGTCGCCAACCAGAGCGTCATCTTCATGCGCTTCCGCGTCACCGGATCAGCGCATGCCTTTCCCGGCTCACACGCGGCCTTTTCCTCCCGGTCGAGCTGCCAGAATCCGAAGATCAACAACGCGGCGGTCGCCACCAAAAAATAAGGGCGGAATGGCTCGAAGGCCGAAAGCCCTGCTCCCGACACGCCGAGGCTGGCCGCGACCACGGGGCCACCGCAACAAAGCGCCGACCCAAGGGCCGCGGTCACGCCTCCCACGCCCGGCAGCGCGGTTTTCATATCGTCCTTCACACCTGCCTCCCTGCGTCCTCTTCACCTGTTCGGTCCACCCTCCGGACCAGCCTCGCATCGAAAGCTACGCCCCGTACCGCGGTACGGAGTCAAGCCCCGTAACCGAGAACCCCGCCTCAGCCGCGGCCGCGAGCGGGTCCCGAAGCCCGGGACTCGAGCGCCTCGCCCCACGTGCGACGGTTGAGTCGGTGAGCGAGCTCCGCGGCCTCGTCGAGGGAAAGGATGAACGTTCCCGCGTTCTCCGCCGTCCACGCCTCGCCCGACGCGCGGCTCTCGAAGAAGAAGACGAAGTGACAGAAGCTGCCCATCACGTTCTCGGCCGACCGGTTGAACTGCTCGGCGTCGGCTGCGACGAACGATACGACGGGCGCCTCGGGCTCCGAGGCCCGGACCCCGTCGGGGCCCACTGTCAGTCGAATCGTGTTCCCCGTCCTCGGGTCGCGGCTCTCCACGCGGGCCTCTTCTCCCAGGATCTCCGGGATGAACAGGCTGTCCCACGCGCACCACGTCCACAGTGTGCGGCCATCGATCTGCAGTCGATGCGCCATCGGGGCCGCGGCCAGGCCGCCGAAGCCGAGTACACCGCCGTCGTCGTCCAGGTAGCTCAGCGCTCGGATCGACGGGCGCGAGAGCAGGGCCTCCGTCTCGACGGAGGTCACCCCCAGCGCGCCGGCCAACTGGTGCGGAGTCACGGCGGCTCCCTTGGCCAACTCCCTGTAAAGGGCGATCGCGGCCACCTGCTCGTCCTCGGTGAAGACCGGAAGCGCCTCGTCGAGCGACAACCAGTATCGATCTACGTCCAGTGCGTACGTCATGGTCTTTCCTCCCCTTGCGGTCGGGATCAACACGCGGAGATCAGATCTCGCGGTTCGTGCGGCCCGACCCCCGACCTCCCGGTCGGACCCTGACGTTTTACTCTAGCCCCCGTACCTTACTACAGGGTCAAGGACTTTCCTCAGACCATCGACGCCAGATCCGAGGCGTATGACGGGTAGGCGAAGACGACCCCCTTGAGCTCGTTCGCCGTCATCCCCGCACCCATGGCCATGGCGAAGAGGTTGATCTGTTCCTCCGCTCCCGGACCGAGCACGTGCGCGCCGACGATCCGGCCGGTGTTGCGCTCCACGAGCACCTTGTGCGCCGCATAGGGCTCGCCGACCCGCAACGAGGAGTACCAGCCGTCCGTTCGCCGGAAGTTCACCTCGACGTCGAGCCCCTGGTCGCGGGCCTCGGACTCGAGCAGTCCGACGCCGGCCACCGGGGGCAGGGTGAACACGACGGTGGGGATCGGCGGGTAGTGGATCGTCCGCTCGTCGTCGCCCGCCAGGAGATTCTTGAGCGCGATGCGGCCTTCGTTGGCCGAAACAGGGGTGAGCTTGGGCGCCCCGGTCGCGACGCAGTCTCCGGCCGCGAACACCTTCGGGTTGGAGACGCTTCGCATCGACGCGCTGACCACGATCCCCGCGTCGGTCACCTCTACGCCACCCGCCTCCAGGTCCAGCGCACCGACGTTCGGGACGCGCCCGGCGCCATGGACGACTAGGTCGCACGTGACGGTCTCCACGCCGCGCTCAGTCTCGACCACGACGGCGAGCGATCTATCGCGCTCCTCGATGCCGACGACGCAGCTCTCGAGCCGGACGTCGATGCCGAGCTCGCGGGTCCGCTCGACCTGGAGGTCGACCAGGTCGGGATCGAAGCGAACCAGTGGACGCGCCCCCCGGTGCAGGATCGTGACCTCGGCCGCTCCCGCTCGATTGGCGACATGGGCGAACTCGAAGGAGATGAAGCCGCCGCCCACGAACACGATGCGGGGCGGAAGCTCCGGCAGGTCGAGGAAGTCGGTGCTGGTGCTGATCAGATCCTCGCCGGGGATGCTCAGCGTCGCAGGACGGGCGCCGGTCGCGACGTGGACGTAGCGAGGTCCGAACACCCGGTCTCCGACCTTGACCGTGTCCGGGGTCATGAAGGTCGCGGTTCCGTGCAGCGTTTCGATCCCGAGCTTCTCGAACCCACGCTCGATGCGCCCGGGAATCGCATCGGTGAAGCTGCGCTTGAACGCCATCATCTCGGGCCAGTCGAGTCGCATGCCGCCGGCGTGAACTCCGTTGCCCCTCATGCGCTGCGTCCAGTCGAGCACCTCGGTCACTGCCACGAGCATCTTTTTGGGGTCGCAGCCGCGCAGTGCGCACGTCCCTCCGTAGGGCAGTGAATCGACCACCGCGACCTTCCACCCCTCCTTCGCGCACCCGCGCGCCACCCCGTTCGCGCCCGTCCCGGCGCCGATGACCAACAGGTCGAGCGATTCCGTACTCATGACGCCTGACCTTCTTCCAGCTCCTCTAGGATCGGGCACTCGCCCGTCGGCTCGCGTCCCTCGCACGCCCGAACGAGACGCCGGAGTGCCGACTGGATGCGGCGGAGCTCGGCGATTTTGCCCGCCACCTGCTCAAGCTTTTCACGGGCCTGCGCCTCCACGGGGCCACAGGCCGCCACCTCGTCGACCCGCAGCTCGAGGAGCTCCGCGATCTCGCGGAGGGAGAAGCCCAGTCCCTGAGCTCGGCGGATGAAGCGAACGCGGTCCACCGTGTCGGGCGGGTATTGGCGGTAGCCGGCCTTCGTTCGTGGCGGCTCGGGCAGGAGACCTTTCCGCTCGTAGAAGCGCACCGTCTCCACGCCGATGTCCGAAGCCTTCGCAAGCGCGCCGATCGTCAGGGTAGTCGTGTCGTCCGTGGGCATGACAACAACCTAAACCCCGTAGGTGGGTACGGGGTCAAGGTGGCTGGGTGCCCCAGAGCTGGCCCCACACTCGATCAGGAGAACCGTTGTCATCCCCAGGTCGAGCCTTGATCGCCGTCAGGGGTTCGGCGGACATCTTCAACGCCAATACGGCTTATCAGATGTAATACCGGAACTGCGGCTGCACTCCCGAAGCCGTCGGGTTGGCCACCAGGATCTCTCCGACTGCGTCCGAAAAGCCCACCGTCACAGGCTGACTGCTGCCGATCTTGCAGGCGTTGTAATTCAGCTTGGTCAGGCCGAAGATGTCGGAGGCGACGGTGTCGAGATCAGCGTCACCGCGAAGCACGTCGATGCGCTGCGGGAGCGGTGTCTCGTGACCGGGATATTGCTCGAGCTCGGGGATGAAGCCTGAGCCCCAAAGGAAGCCGGTTCGCTCTGTCAGTTTCCAGAAGGTCCCGCGAATGACAGGTCGAGTGCCGGGCCGATAGAGCTTGAGACCACCCGCTCGCTCCGGCCGGACGCGAACGCCCGTGAGCTTGGTCCCAGCCGGACACGCCTCCTCATAGCCCCGCCATTCCTGATCGTTGAAGGCCGAGCGCGAGTGAAGGAAGATCTCCGAAAGCTCAGGACCGCCGAGGCTGCGATACGTCTGCAGCACACCATCGAGAAGGTTCGCTGCGGCCGACTCGCTGAGGTGGAAGTTCTCGCCTCGCTCAGAGTACCAAGGACCGTACTCACCCTTGAACACGATGCCGTCGCCGTCCTCAAGAAACATCTGGGCCGCGCAGACCGCGGAGGTTGACCTCGAGTCCCTCGGGTTCGCGAGTCGGAAGGCCAGGCCGACGTAGCAGACTCCCCGGCGGGCTCCGGCAAGGCGCCAAGGTTTGCCGCCGGCCTTGTAATAGAGCGCGGTTCCGATGTTCCATGCCCGGTCGGACATCGGCGTCAGAGAACGGACGTTCGGGTTGGAGTTGAGGTCGTCCAGCCGGAGGGTCGTTTCTCGCAGGATTTGAATGGGCAGCTCG
>CALJKZ010000250.1 GCA_937983085.1 uncultured Gemmatimonadales bacterium | reverse complement strand
CGCCCTGGTGGGCATCGACCACGTCGGCTTCGGGCCCGACACCGTCTACGGGGACCACGTCGGGCTGCATCACACCTACGTGGCGGCGCTCTCCCTGGCGGAGTCGCGCGGGGAGGGGAAGCCGGACCAGGAGTTCGAGGAGGTGCCGTGGGTCTCCGGGCTCGAGAACCCCACGGAAGGCTCCCACAACATCGTCCGGTGGCTGGTGCGCGAGGGGTACGACGACGAGTCGATCGAGAAGGTGATGGGCGGCAACGCGCTGCGGGTCATGCGCGAGGCGTGGAGCTGATCCGCGCCGCCCCGATCCCCGGCGCCCGTGGCGCTCGGGGCGCGTGGCTCCTTCGCCGCACGGGACCCAACGGCGACCGCGGTTCCGACGGAGGCGTCCACGCCTTCGGCGACGTCGTGGTGGACACTTCGGCCCGTTCGGTGACCCGGGCCGGACAGGAGGTCGCCGTCACGCCCAAGGAGTTCGACCTCCTCGTCGCGCTCATCCGACGGGAAGGGGCCGTGGCGTCCCGGGTCACGCTCATGAAGGAGGTCTGGGGCCACCGGGCGGCCATCGCGAGCCGCACCGTGGACACCCACATCGCCGAGCTCAGGCGGAAGCTCGAGGACGAGCCGTCGGACCCTCGCTGGATCCTGACCGTCCACAAAGCCGGGTACCGCTTCCGCGCGTGACCCCGGGCTGCATCGGAGGACTCGAGGGCTCTCCGCTCGACGTCCCCACATTCCTCTGACAAACCGCTGACCAGGGGCCCACCTCTCCGCCCCCCTCCCGCGCCACCCTAGAGGGGTGAAGTCCGGTCGATCGTCCACGGTCGCCGGACGGGTGAATCGTGACGGAGGGTAGGGACGTGAGGATTCGGGTCGACGCAGGGAAGGTGGTGGGGTTCCTCCGTGATGCGACGGCGCTGGTCGCCGTTCTCACCGCGCTCTTCTCGCTGCCCGCCCAGGGGGCAGGGCAGACCGCCCAGAAGGTCGGCGGAGAGGAGGCGTCCCCCGTCTCGTCCCCTGTGGCGGGGGACGCAGCCCTCCTCACCCTGCAGCGGCTCACCGGCGAGATCCGCTTCGACGGCCTCTCCGACGAAGAGGCGTGGGCGGCCATCGAGCCGCTTCCCATGGTGCAGCATTGGCCCGACTTCGGGGCCGCCATGTCGCGACGGACCGAGATCCGGGTCGCCTACGACGACGACTACCTTTGGGCGTCGGGCCGCTTCTACGACGACCCCGAGGGCATCTCGGCCAACTCCCTCCAACGCGATCGGTGGGACGGAGACGACGCCTTCGACATCATCGTCGACTCCTTCAACGACAACCAAACGGCGTTGAAGTTCACGACGACGCCGCTGGGTACGCTGTTGGATGCCGAGATCCTCAACGACGCACAGTGGGGTGGCGGAGTCCCGGCGCTCAACGACGCCTGGAACACCTTCTGGGACGCCCGGACCCAGCAGACCGACGAGGGATGGTTCGCGGAGATCCGCATTCCATTGTCGAGCCTCGGGTTCGACGTCCAGAACGATCGGGCCGTCATGGGCCTCATCGCAGGACGCTACATCGCCCGCAGCAACGAGAAGCACCTCTTCCCCGCCATTCCCCCGAATTGGGACATGGCCGACTTCAAGCCATCCCAGGCGCAGGACATGGAGCTCCTCGGGGTCCCCGGCAGCGCACCCCTGTGGATCACTCCCTACGTCCTCACCGGCCTCGATCGGACGCGGGATCCGAATGCGGTGCCCGTCACGGCCCCGACGTCGGACTTCTCCCGCGATGTCGGCCTGGACGTGAAGTACGGGCTCTCCAGCAACCTCACCTTGGACCTCACGGCGAACACCGACTTCGCCCAGGTGGAGTCCGACGCCCTTCAGGTGAACCTCGACCGATTCAGCCTCTTCTTCCCCGAGAAGCGGCAGTTCTTCCAGGAACGCTCGTCCACCTTCCGTTTCGCGTTGAGCGAGGACAACCAGCTCTTCTACTCACGCCGGATCGGCCTCTCCGACCAGGGCGCCCCCCTCACCATCTTCGGGGGCGGCCGCGTGGCCGGGCGGGTGGGCGAGTGGGACCTCGGAGTCCTGTCCATGCAGGTGGACGGAGGCGCAGCCACGCCCGACGAGAACGTCGGGGCCTTCCGCCTTCGTCGCACCGTCCTGGGGTCCGGCCGGGTGGGCGGCATCGTCACGTCCCGGCTGCGCACCGACGGAGGCACGGACCTCTCCGTGGGAGCCGACGGAGAGATCCCCTTCGGCGAGGAGCGCGTCACCGTCCAGCTGGCCCACACACACAACGAAGTGCAGCAGCCGACCTCGGCGCTCCAGCGCTCCTCCGCGCGCATCTTCTGGGAGCGCCGCAGCGTCCGCGGATTCGGGTACGACGCCAGCGTCACCTACTCGGGTCCCGGGTACGACCCTCGTCTCGGCTTCGAGGCGCGCGACGACTATACGGCGGCCCAGGGCCGACTCGCCTACGTGTGGGACCCGGAGGGGGACGGGCCGGTGGATCGCTATCGCCTGCAGACGGTGACCCGGACGTTCTGGCGGAACCAGGACCGTTCCGTGGAGTCGTGGT
>CALJKZ010000249.1 GCA_937983085.1 uncultured Gemmatimonadales bacterium | reverse complement strand
CCAGGCATCATAGAGCCGGCCCCTCGACCAAAGCCTGGGGAGCGCATGGCGCCCAGGCCAGTGTTCTCGACGATTCGCGACATCCACGTGGACGCACACGACCGGCTGTGGGTGCTTGTGTCCCAGTCGCGTGGCGGTTCCGACGGCCTCCCGCCGCAGACGATTGAGGACTATCTAACGATGGTCGAAGTAATCGATCTCGCTTCGGGCCAGATAGTTGCGCGGCAACATACAGAGGCCTCGACAATGGGGTTCCTAGGCGACAAGGGTGTGTTCGGTCTGATCTTCAGTCAGCTCGGCGAGCCGCTGGTAACCACCTGGACCATGAACTTCAGGAGGTAGGTGTGAACGCGACTGTCCGCCCCGATGGCGTTCGGGCTCTATCGCCCACGTGGCTCCTCGTCGCAGCAGGACTACTGTCCCCCCACTCCGCGCAGGCGCAGTCTCCGCGGAGTTCATTGATTGAAGACGCCACCGCGCTTTGCGTGACATGCATCGAACTTCGGGTCGATCAGAGCTTGGGTGCCGAGGATGGGCCGGGGTACCTGGTACCGCATGGGGGCTTGGTCCAGGACGGTGCCGGTCAATTCTGGGCTCTCCAGCGCGATGGTCCAAAGGTGTTCTCGGCCAGTGGCGAGTATCTGGGAACCGTCGGGCGGAAGGGTTCGGGCCCCCGCGAGTTCCAGGACGTTAGCTCCGCCTTCGTCGATCCGACTGGCAATGTCCACATCTTCGATCCTACCAACCTGCGCGAGTCCGTCTTCACCCCGGCACGGGAACTCGTGGAGGCGTGGCGGAGCCCCGGGATCGTGGTCACAGCGGTCCCGCTCGACGGCAGTAGCTATGTCGGCAACATGCTCGTGAGCACCGCTTCGGGTGTCGGTTTGCCGCTCCACATTGTCAACGACGGCTCGAACCTTGTCATCTCGTTTGGGGATTTGGGCGCTAGGACGGCGGCGCCGATGAGAACTGTCGGTATTGCGTTCGACAAGTCCGCTGACTTGATCTACACGGTTGAAATCCAAGACTTCGACTTGCACGTCTGGGACCGCTCTGGGTCTCTCCTCCGTGCGTATCGCCGGCCAGCCTTCCTTGGACCGTCGACCCAACAGCGTCGGAGCAACGCGAATGGGCGCGCGACCATCACAGGCTCAGTTATGGCAATGCGGGTGGACGGCCGTGACCGGCTTTGGGTCGCCTCGTGGGTCCCGAAGCCTGACTGGCGCTCATTCGCCAATGAGGTGCCGGGCCGCGGCGGTACGGTGGAGTACGGATGGTCCGCGCCTTCGGACGTCTTCACGAGTGTCCTGGAAGTGATCGATCTTGAGGAGTCAGAGGTCATCGCGCGAGTTGAGCTCGGTGCGCGATTGATTTACGGCTTCCTCGACGAGGGCAGGGTATTCGGCCCTGTCCATGGTGAGAACGGCTATTATTGGATTGACGTCTCGACCGTGATCTACACCCCCGGCACCCCGGGATGGAGGCAGTGATGTTCTGGTACCGAAGGATACTCGGGCTCGTGGCGATCGTAGGGGCTGTGACGCTCCTCGGGTCTTCCCCAGCATCGGCGCAGTGTGCTGGAAACTGCGTTCAGAACGGCTGCGGAGGGGGATGGAGGGCTTCCGGCGGACCCGGTCCGTTGTCGGAGGTCTGTACGATGGGTACTTGGTGTTCCTATCCGAAGAGCTGCACGGCGGAGGAGGAGCAAGAGGAACAGGAACAGGAGATCGCAGCGGCTATCCTCGGTTTGGAGTTCGCGTCGAGCGAGCGCGACCTCCACACAATCGCAGCGCGTCTCGGGCATCGTTTGGTAGTCAACGTTGAACGGAACCAGGTCATCGTTCTTGGTGGCTGCAAGGGCGACCTGCCCAATGCGATCACCGCCATGGCGCCCGATCAGATGCGGGTACTTGCTGCCTCGGGTCTCCGGACCTACCAGGAGTTCCTGACAGATCAGGTCGTCCAAGCGGAGCTAGACCCCGCCTAACGAGGTCCGACGCTAGGCACGCAGCGTCTCCCCACGCGTTTTTCCGAGGGGACCCAACGAGGGGCCGGGGCCGAGTGACGCCCCGCGCCCCTCACGGGCGCCCTCACGTAGCCCGCGCTACCGACAGCCTCCGGGCCCCTGG
>CALJKZ010000248.1 GCA_937983085.1 uncultured Gemmatimonadales bacterium | reverse complement strand
CCTTCCACGTACTCCACCTCCTCGTACTCCTGGCCCGGCTTGTCGCGCCCCTTGGACTCCTTCAGGGACAGGCTGGCGGCGTAGGTGTGGTGTAGCCCCACGTGGTCACCGTAGACCGTGTCGGGGCCGAAGCCGACGTGGTCGATGCCCACCAGGGCGCGTACGTACTCGAAGTGCTCCATGAAGGCGTCGATACCGTGCCTTCGATGGTTTTTCGTGAGCGTCGTATGCGGTGCGCACTCGATCCCGATGACGCCGCCCTTCCCGGCCACGGCTTCCATGACCTCATCCGGCGCCATCCGGTTGGTGTCCCAAAGAGTCCGGGCGCCGATGTGGGAAAGCACGATGGGCTTCTCGCTCCACTCCACGGTGTCCAGCGTCGTCTGGTCTCCGCAGTGCTAGCAGTCCATGAGGAGGCCGACCTTGTTCATCCGCTCCACCGCCTTCCGCCCGAATTTGTTCAGCCCTCCGTCATGATCCTCCTTCAGCCCATTGCCCAGGGCATTCGATTCGGAGTAGGTGACGCCCAGAGAGCGAAGCCCGAAGCCGTGCAGAAGATCGATGCGGTCGAGCTCGTGCTCGATCATCGCCGCCCCCTCCATGGTGGCCACCCACGCCACCTTCCCCTCGTCATGGGCCCGCTGCACGTCTCCTGCCCGCTGACAGTGGATGAGGAAGTCCTGGTGGGCGATGTCGCAGAGGCGCATGCCGAGGTCGTGGAGGACGTCGTCCCACTGCCAGCCCGAGTACGAACGGATGGACCCGATTCCGTTCATGAGGTTGTCGAAGACGCAGTCCCAGTACGAGGCCGCCAGCCCCCTGAACGCCGTGGCCATGCGTCCGTGCCGCACGTAGTCGGGGGTCTCCTCGATCCGATCAGGAAACACACCCACGTGCTCGTGCATGGAGACGAAGAGGCATCGATCCACCAACCCCTCGAACCGCTCCTCCTCTTCGGCAGTGAGCGCTATCCGATACGGTGGAACGCGCTCGAGTTCGTCGGCGAGTTCGAACGTCCGGTAGTCCAACCCGGGCTCGAGGTAGGAGAACGACGTGTATCCGTCGTAGTGCTTCGTGAGGCTCATGGAAGGCGCGGTGGGAGTCGTCGGGTTCGGGGTCCCGACAACCTACGCCTCTCCGCTCCGCCTGCTAGGAGCCTGTTCGCGGAGTGGGGCGGACCAGCTCCTAGCGCCGGGCGCCTCCGATGGCGAGACCAACGGCCACCGCCTGCCGATCACCCAACGACGCCGCCGCCCGGAGGACGAAGCGACGCGCGGTATCGAAGGCAAGGTCGACACCCACCTCCGCGCTGGCCTCCAGGGCGAACTCCTCGTCCGGTGCCTCCTCGCCGCGACGGTAGTCCAGAACGGCGCCGAGACCCACGTAGGGGGCGAACCAGACCGACCCCGAGGACCAGCCCCGGCCTGCGCTGACGCCAACCGGAACGGAGACGACGGGGGACTCACCGTAGCTTCCCCCGACTCCGGCGGTCCAACCGATGTCCAGGGGCTGCGACTCGTCGTGCCGGGCAATGAGGGCCCGGACGTCGATCCCGCCGAACCCGGCGAGCTCGTCGGTGGCGCCTTCGCCGAGACCGCCACGAAGGGTCACCCCACCGCCCGTTCCGGGAAGGGGCAGCATCGCGAAGACCGCGTCACCGTCCGCAGGCAAGGCTTCGGCTCGCAGCCAGTAGAAGCCCACACCGGCCGGGCTCTCCGGGCCGATCATCCGGGGGGCATCCCAAAGGATCTGGCCCACCG
>CALJKZ010000247.1 GCA_937983085.1 uncultured Gemmatimonadales bacterium | reverse complement strand
GCCGCTTCCACTACGCCCGGGACGAGGAGTGGCGCTTCTTCACGTACGTCCTCCTCGGTGCCGCCCTGGTGATCATTGCCCTGAACCTCACCGTCGGTACCTACGTCGACGTGGAGCCCGCCGTCCGCGACGGTCTCTTTCAGGTCCTGGCCATCACCACCACCACGGGCTACGTGAGCGCCGACTACGAGCTCTGGGTGCCCGGCGCCCGCATGGTTCTCTTCGGACTCTTCTTCGTGGGAGGCATGGCCGGGAGCACCAGCGGCGGAATCAAGGCACTACGGGTGATGCTCCTGCTCAAGCAGACGGGCAACGAGTTACGGAAGCACCTCCACCCCCGCGCCGTCTTCGTCACGCGGATCGGTGTCACCCCGGTGAAGGAAGACGTGGGGGCCCGCGTCGTCGGCTTCGTGATCCTCTACCTGCTTCTCTGCCTGGCCGGGGCCCTGGCGCTGGCGCTCACGGGCATCGAGCCCCTCACCGCAATCGGGGGCAGCATCGCCTCCGTGGGCAACGTCGGACCCGCCTTCGCGGATCTGGGGCCCACGGACAACTACGGATGGATGTCCAGCCCCGGGCTCGGCGTCTTGTCCTTCCTCATGCTGGTGGGTCGCCTGGAGATCTATACGGTCCTCCTCCTCTTCCACCCCGAGATGTGGAGAGACCGGACCGCCTACCACTAGCTCCCAGCGGCGCGTCGAAGCGCGTTCACCTCCCCCCCCGTGAGATCTCGCCATTGGCCGCGCTCCAGGTCTCCCAGACGTATCGGGCCGTACCGCTCACGTCGGAGTCGCATGACGGCGTGCCCCACTTCCGACAACATGCGCCGTACCTCGCGCTTGCGTCCCTCGGTGATGACCAGGGAGAGCGTGGACGTAACGGGACCGGCCCGCACACCGGTGATACGCTTCGCCTCGGCCACCCCGTCGTCGAGAACGACACCCGCAAGCAGCGCCCGACTCGCCGCCTTGCTGAAGGTGCCCGCGACCTCCAGCCAGTACTCCCGCTCCACCTCGCGGCTCGGATGCTGGATGCCGTGGGCGGTGTCTCCGTCGTTGGTCAGGAGAAGGAGGCCCTCCGCGTCCAGGTCCAGGCGGCCGACGTACGTCAGACCGTGGAGGCTCTCGGGTAGGAGGTCGTAGACGGTGCGTCCGCCGTGGGGATCGGAGCGGGTCGTGAGGACGCCGGGCGGCTTGTGGAGCATGACCCAACGCTCCGCGGCGACCTCGACAACCTGTCCATCCACCGCCACGATGTCGCGACCGGGCACGACGCGTCGGCCGAGTTCGGTGACGACCTCCCCGTCGACGGTCACCCGTCCCGCCGCCATGAGCCGTTCCGCCTCCCGGCGGGAGGCCCGACCCGCCTGGGAGAGGTACTTCTGGATCCGGACGGCCTCGTCGGGCATCCGCGACGTCAGTCCTGGGCGACCTGCTCGGACTCTTCCGTCGAGGCCTCCCCCGTCCACCCCTCCGGCAGCTCGTCGGCGGGTGCGGAATCGTCCTCGGCTTCGTCGTCGTCCGTGGTGTCGTGGTCGGCCTCGAGGGGGATCCGCTCCCGAAGGACGATGGGGAGCTCATCGGGCCGTGGCAGGTCTTCCAGTGATTTGAACCCGAAGTGGGCCAGGAAGTGGTTGGTCGTGCCGTAGAGGAGCGGCCGTCCGAGGCCTTCGGCGCGCCCTACCACGTCGATGAGCCGCCGATCCTGGAGCGTCCGGATGACTCCGGACGAGCCGACGCCCCGGATGTACTCCACCTCCACGCGGCCGATGGGCTGGCGGTACGCGATGATGGCCAGGGTCTCCAGCGCCGGGCCCGAAAGCCGCGACGGTCGCGGGACGTTGTCGAAGCGCTCGAGGTAGGGCGCGAACTCGGGCCGCGTGAGGATCTGATATCCCTCGGCCACCTCTACGAGTTGGAAGGCCCGCCCGGCATCGTCGTACTCGGCCCGCAGGAACTGGAGTGCGTCTTCGACCTCGTCCTCGTCGAGCAGTTCGTCGGCTCGGGCGATTTCGTCGGCGGTGAGGGGGGCGTCGGAGGCGAAAAGCACGGCCTCGACGATCTGATGGGCGTTCACGCGTCGACTCCTTGGTCGTCCTCGCTGGAAGTGGGCTCGGCACGAGGCACCGGGGGCGCCTCGTCCGCTTCGGTGTCCTGGTCCCTCTTGTAGATCCACAACTCGGCGAACGGGCGGGTCTGGCGGAGGAATAGCATCCTGCGCCGGGTGAGCTCGAGTCCGGCCAGGAAGGTCATCACCCCGTGGGACCGCTCCTTGAAGCCCTGGAGCAGCCGGTTGAATTCCACCCGGGTGCTCCGCTTCAGATGGTCCAGGATGAGGATGGCCTTCTCCTCCATGGTGACCTTCCGCGTCGTCACCCGGTGGGTCCGGTCGCGGGGGATGGGCATCTCCACCTGCATCGCGGCCTCGAAGACCTCGTCCCAGGTCGTCTCCAGCGGAACGTCTTCCAAGGGCTTCTTCGGCCTCGGAGGCACGTACCCCTTGCCGAACCGCCGACTGCGGTCCGCCTCGGCGGAGCGCAACCGCTGGGAGATCTCCCGGATCTGCTCGTACTCCAGCAGGCGCCGCACCAGTTCGGCGCGGGGGTCCTCGTCCTCGTCCTGCCCGGGCCGAGGCAGGAGCATCTGGGACTTGATGTGGATGAGGGTGGCCGCCATCTCGAGGAACTCGCCGGCGCCGTCCAGATCGGTGGCCTCGAGGCCCCGGATGGCCTGGAGGAACTGGTCGGTGATCTTCGCGATGGGGATGTCGAAGATCTCGATGTCCTGCGTCCGGATGAGGTGCAGGAGGAGGTCGAGAGGACCCTGGAACCGCTCGATCTCGACGAGCAGGAAGTCGTCTCGCCCCGCGGCGATGCGTTCGCTGACGGTCAGATCCACAGGCGTACGAACCAGTCGGCCAGCCCACGGAGCTCGTAGACGGGCCAGAGGACGACGGAGAAGGCACCCGGAACCAGATACATGATGCCGATGAGGACCAGGATCCCCCATTCGCTCACGCGCTCGTACGGCCTCCGGAGGGCGTCGGGAAGCAGATGGGCCATGACGTGGGACCCATCCAGGGGTGGAATGGGCAGGAGGTTGAAGAAGGCCAGGATGAGGTTGATGAGGATCCCGTAGTTGAGGGCGTCGTACACGGTATCGCCGACGGTGCCGAAGGGGCCGACCACACGGTCTGCCTTCACCAGGGCCGCCATCATGAGGGTGCAGAGCACTGCCAGAATCAGGTTCGATACGATGCCCGCCAGGGACACACGGATGTCGCCGGCAACCGGATCGCGGTAGTTCGCCTTCACCACCGGTACCGGCCGCGCCCAGCCGAAGAGGAAGCCCGACCCGGAGAAGTACAGCACCGCCGGCACGATGAACGAACCCATGGGAGGCAGGTGCGGGAGGGGGTTCAGCGTGATGCGCCCCAGCTTTTCCGCCGTGTCGTCACCCTCCCGGCGCGCCTGCCAGGCATGGGCGACCTCGTGGACCACGATGGACGCGATGAGGATGGCGACGATGAGAACGACATTCATGGGCTCAAGCTACCTCACCCCTCACGCGCCCCGTACCCGTTGATCCCAACCTCGGTCTCCTCTAGCTTTCTGTGCTCGTCAATTGTGTAAGAACCGCTCTAGAGAGCAGCATGCCGAATATCAAGAGTGCCAAGAAGCGGATGGAGC
>CALJKZ010000246.1 GCA_937983085.1 uncultured Gemmatimonadales bacterium | reverse complement strand
TCTCGTCCACGGCCATCGTCCTCCAGACCCTTGCCGAGAAGGGGCTCCTGAAGAGCTCGGGAGGGCAGAGCGCATTCTCGGTGCTCCTCTTCCAGGACATCGCCGTCATCCCGATGTTGGCGCTCATGCCTCTCCTGGCGACCCGGCCTATGGAGCTCAGCGGCGAAGACCACCACGCAGCCGAGACCTGGATTTCCGGGCTACCCGGATGGGGCCGCGCCCTGGCCGTCCTCGGTGCCGTCGCGGCCATCATCATCGGAGGCCGGTATCTCCTCAGGCCTTTCTTCCGGATCCTCGGCCAGGTGCGGATGCGTGAAGTGTTCACCGCCGCGTCCCTCCTCCTTGTCATCGGCATCGCCCTACTCATGACGCAGGTGGGGTTGAGCCCCGCCCTGGGCACGTTCCTGGCGGGGGTCGTCCTGGCGAACAGCGAGTACCGCCACGAGCTCGAGGCCGACATCGAGCCATTCAAGGGACTCCTTCTGGGGCTCTTCTTCATCTCGGTCGGGGCGTCCATCGACTTCGGGCTCATCGGGAGCGAACCGGGCCTCATCGCGGGGCTCACCCTGGGGATGATCTCACTGAAGTTCGCCGTCCTCATCGGCCTGGCGCGGGTCTTCAAGCTCGGCACCGACCAGGCGTTCCTTTTCGCCTTCGCCCTTCCCCAGGTGGGTGAGTTCGCCTTCGTCCTCCTCTCCTTCGCCAGTCAGGAGGGTGTCCTGGGGGGTGAGATCACCGATCCCCTGGTGGCCTCGGTGGCCCTTTCCATGGCGATGACCCCGCTTCTGCTCGTCTTCAACGACAGGGTGCTGCAACCCCGGGTGGGAACGCGTCCTGCGGTGGAGCGGGAAGCCGATGTCATCGACGAGCACAACCCCGTGCTCATCGCGGGCTTCGGGAGTTTTGGATCCACCGTCGGGCGGCTCCTAAAGGCGCAGGGAATCGGCACGACAGTCCTGGACGTGGACTCCGACCAGGTGGAGCTCCTCCGGCGGATGGGGCTGAAGGTCTACTACGGCGACGCCACCCGACACGACCTGCTGGAGACCGCGGGAGCGGCGGAAGCGAGGATGCTCGTGGTTGCTCTCGACTCACCGGAGACGAACCTCGAGGTCGTGAGGACGGCCCGAAAGCACTTTCCCAACCTCGCGATCTTCGCGAGAGCCTTCGAGTGGAGAGACGCTTACGACCTCTACGAAGCAGGGGTGAAGTACGTCTACCGCGAGGCACTCGACTCGTCATTGCGGCTCGGCACGGACGTCATGCGGGAGATGGGCTTCCGCGCCTACCACGCCGAGCGGGCGATGCAGAAGTTCTTGCGGCACGACGAGGAGTCTCTCGCTTTCCTCGCGACCATGAAGGGCGAAGAGGAGTCGGTCTACATCACCGCGGCACGCAGACGCATCGAAGATCTGGAACAGATGCTCGCCGCCGACCTGAAGGGCGACGATCTGGATCGGGACGCGGGGTGGGACCCCACCACGCTAAGGGCGGACTTCGGACGGCGAGCCGACCGCGCGGAATAGACGCGCGCACCAACACGCCGCGCCGACGACATGGACGGACGAGGCTCTCCCTACCGACGCGCCGACTCCGCCGTTTGAACGACCAGCGTGCCGGCATCGTGGAGCGGCGTGGGCACCCCGGACTCGCGGCCGAGGCGTCCGATGGCACCGCCCAGGTCGTGCATCTCCGTGCGCCGACCATGATTCAGGTCGTGGATGACGCTGGGGAAGAAGTCGTCAGGAAACTCGTCGAGGATGGCCCCGATGCGCGCCTCGGCGGACTCCGGAAGTGGGACGCCCCGGGCGCGGCCCACAGCCATGACCTCACCGATCGCCATCCGCTGGAGTTCGGCACCGAAGGCGTGCCGGCGGACCGAGCCCATGTTCCGGTCGCCCAGGGCACATAGCACCGAGAGGGAGCACACGACAGCCATCTTCTGCCACAGCTCGGCCTTGACGCTGTCCGCAACTTCGATGTCGACGAGGGTGCCGTCGAAGGCCTGGGCCACGATGTCGGCTGCCGGGCCATCCCCGAGGACGATCCGCTGGTGGGCCGCCTTCCGTTCCACAACGCCGGGCTCCACCCGGAAGGACGTCATGTAGACCACACCATCGGCCAGCCTGTCGGCCGCCACGCCGAGGCCTACCAACCGATCGAGGGCAGTGACACCGTTGAGGAGCGATACGACGTGCGCGCCGATCTCCGCGAGGTGGACGAGCTGCGGCGCCACGTCGTCCACGGAGAAGGTCTTTGTGGCGAGGAAGGCCAGTTCGGCCGATTCGATCTCGAGGGCGGAGCCGACACACGCAGGGTGTGCGACGAAATCGCCGGCGTGGCTGCGCACCCGGAGACCGTCGGACTCGACGATGGTCCGGTGGTCGCCCCGTGTCACGAGGGCGACGTCGTGGCCTGCCTGGGAAAGTACAGCTCCCACGTAGCTGCCGAGGCCTCCGGCTCCGACGACGACGATCTTCACGATGGTGCCTCCTTTGGCTTCATCGGTCGGTTGGTATCATCGATCCGTCACGCACCCCAGCGACGCCGACGACACCGTTCGGACGTACTTGAGCAGCACG